>DASXUT010000029.1 GCA_036504675.1 Bacillota bacterium
CAAGACCAGGGGCGTGGATTGAAACCGTCAACCCGGCATACCGCATCCGGTAGGCGCCGGGTGTCGCCCCCCGCACGGGGGCGTGGATTGAAACCAGGTGGTCGGGGAAGAAGGATCGATCATCTGCAGTCGCCCCCCGCACGGGGGCGCGGATTGAAACACGGTCCTCGGCACTTTGAGCTTTGCGTCCGCGGTCGTCGCTCCCCGCACGGGGGCGCGGATTGAAACCCGCCAGTCGACCCGTTACTCGAGGACCCACTGGCCGTCGCCTGTCCGTGCTAATCCATACTCCGACCAAAGCAGGCCCTTGTGATCATCAAAAAACTGGCCACCTTGATCTTCCATCCCCAGTAGACTGGAGTTGCAGACAACCAGTCGACCCGGGGAGAGAAAGGATGATCAAGATGGCCCAGATTGAGCGTATCAGGAAGCTGGTGCTGGTGGAAGGGCTGAGCCGCCCGAAGGTCGCCAGGAAAGCGGGGGGGTTTCTCGCCACGCGGTCCGCATGGCGTCAAACAGCGCAGCTCCGCAAAGTCATCAGCCGAATAGGCCGCGGTCACGCCCCGCCCTAGAAAGCTGGCGGGCCGTCGCAAACCCCGGTCAGTGCTCTATCCTGGACAGCAACCCCCCGCGTCGCCGCCATCATCGTCGACGTCGCCCGGCTTGCAGCAGTCTTCGTGGGCCGGCGTGGGTGCTCCAGTTGTTCCCTTCTGAACTCGTTTGGAAGCTTCCCCAACGACGGATAGCACCACGCCAAGGCAGCAGGATCCCTGTGGGTTGGTGTGAACACAGTCGCATCCCTTTGTCTTCAGCTTACTCCGGATGTCGTCAGGGACGCTGCTGACGCCGGTTCGCCGGATTTCCTCGATGATCTCTTCATAGGTGTGGTTGAAGCAGTAGCAGATGGGACGGGGAGGAACGGCTTCCTTGGCCCCCACCCGGACTCTCAAGTCGTCCCTGGTGAAGACGTGACTGCCGTCCTCAGCGAAGTAGACGACCTCACATCCCGGGGCGTCGCAGTAGCGATACGGCCCAGCCGTGATCCGATCCTGCTGACTGGGCTTAATGAGCGATCGGAGCGTTTCAAGGGACACGGTCTTGCCCTTGGTCCCAGAAGCCGGGCAGATCAACAGGGGGCGGTCAACGGGCTGTCCTTCCATTCAGCTCACTCCCTCGGCCAGTCTCGATCATCATTATACACGAGAGTGCCCCCGTCTAGGAGCGGCGGCGGTAGGGATGGGAGTGGCTTTTGTCTCCGATGCTCTGGTCATTTCCAGTGGCGGGGCCAAATTCGGACCGGGACGGGGCCTCGCGACGATCTGTCCCGCCCCATGCCGCGTATAAGTGACTAGTCATCCAGCGGGCCAGAGTCGCTGGAGAACCCGATGTCCGGAACAGAGTATTTGGCAAGGAGGGGATTGGGGCGTGGAACAGAGCGTCAAGGCCCGCTTGCTTGAGCTGAAGTTCAGGGAGACCATGTTCGGCGGCCTGGAAGGCGGGGTGGAGGATATCAAAGTCTTGATCACGGAGCACCCATTGCTCAACAAGACCGTCCTTGTGTGTAGCCACATCGGTCGTAGGACCATCAGCTACTTTGGGGTTGAGCTGCCCCCGAATCCCACCATCCAGCAGATCGGCGATGCTCTCATGGATGTCCATGATCATCTGCACGAAGGCAAGCCACTGCGCACTCCCATGTGCCCAGACATCTATCTATAGCTTCATAGCGACGCGAAGCCTCTCAACACCCGGTTGCCGTAGGCCGTGGCCGAATCGCGTCCAGACCTAGCGGAACCTGCGCCCCAACTCCCCCAACACTTCGTCCCTGGTCACCCCGACCTGCTCCATGACCACGGCCACATGGTAGTAGAGGTCGGCCAGCTCCCAAATGAGGTTCGGCCGATCGTTGTTCTTGGCGGCGAGGACCACTTCGGTGGCTTCCTCGCCGACCTTCTTCAGCATCTTGTCGAGGCCGGCGGCGAAGAGCTTGGCCGTGTATGAGCCCTCGGGGGCGGTTGCCCGTCGCTCGGCGATGATCGTCGCGAGCCGGGCGGGGACCGCGGAGAGGTCGGTCGAGGCCGTCGACTGGGCCTCCGGCCCCGCGGTCGGCTTGGCGTCGACCGCGTCCACCGGCCCCTCCTCGCCCATCTCCCGATAGAAGCAACTCCGGTGGCCGGTGTGACAGGCCGGCCCGGCCGGGTCCACCACCCACAGCAAGGTGTCGGCGTCGCAGTCGACCAGGGGACGGCCGACCACCCGCATGAAGCTGCCCGAAGTCTCGCCCTTATGCCACAGAGTCTGGCGGCTGCGGCTGTAGAACCAGAGGTCACCGCCGGCCAGCGTCCGCTGGAAGGCCTCGCGGTCTTGATAGCCGAGCATGAGGACGTCGCCCGTCCGCCGGTCCCGGACGATGGCCGGGATCAGGCCGTCGCTCCCCGGCCGGAGATGGGTCCACAATTCGGTCGGCCCGGCCTGATCACCGGCCGGCTCGGCCTCATCCACGGTCCGTCTATCTTCTCCCTTCATCGCACAGGCACCCCCTGTCCGCGCAGGAACGCCTTGAGGTCGGCGATCCGGCACTGCCGATAGTGAAAGATCGAAGCGGCCAGGGCGGCGTCGGCCCCACCGGCCTCCGAGAGGACGGCGGCGACGTCCTCGGGCCGGCCGGCCCCGCCGGAGGCGATCACCGGCGTGGTCACCGCGTCGGCCACCGCCCGGGTGGCACCAAGGTCGTAGCCGTCGACCGTCCCGTCCCGGTCCATGCTGGTCAACAGGAGTTCGCCGGCCCCCAGTTCGACCACGCGCCGGGCCCAGGCGACCAGGGACAGCTCGGTCGGGATGCTGCCGCCGTGGGTGCAGACTCGCCAGCCCAGGTCGGGGTCGGACCGGAAATCGATGGCCACGACCACGCACTGACGTCCGAAGCGCCCGGCCGTTTCCTCGATCAACCCGGGGTTGAGGACGGCCTGGGTGTTCAGAGAGACCCGGTCGGCCCCGGCCAATAGCGTGGCCCGGACGTCATCCGGGCCGGCCAGTCCGCCGCCGGCGGTGAGGGGGATGAAGACTTGCTCGGCGATGCCCTCGATGGCCCGCAGGGTTGGGCCCCGCCCCTCGCGGCTGGCCGCGATGTCCAGGCAGACGAGCTCGTCGGCGCCTTCGGAACTGTAGAAGGCGGCCTGTTCGACGGGGTCCCCGGCGTCGCGCAGGTCCGCGAACTTGACCCCCTTGACCACCCGCCCGGCCTTCAGGTCGAGGCAGGGAATGATCCGCTTGTAGAGCATCGGCGAAGCCTCCTCCGGTCGTCGGCTGGTCAGTGACGGGGGTCGTCCGCGGGCCCGTGATCCCCGCCCGCGGCGGCGATGGCCGTCCTCAGGTCGATGCGGCCCTCGAAGAGGGCTCGGCCGATGATCGCCCCGAAGGCCCCGGCTTCGTCCAGCCGTCTGAGGTCCCCGAGTCGCCCGACGCCGCCGGCGGCGATGACCTCCGCGCCCAAGCCGGCCAGGGTCTGAACCCCGGCCAGGTCCGGTCCATCCCCGGTGCCGTCCTGCTCGATTCCGGTGTAGATGAACGTCGTGATGCCGCGGTCGATCAAGCCCGAGGCGGCGTCCTCCAGAGCGACGCCCGTGTCCTCGAGCCAGCCACCGACGGCCACCTTGCCGCCGCGGGTGTCCAGGCTGACGAGGATCCTCCCGGGCCACTTCTCGGCCAGCCGGCCCACCCAGGCCGGGTCCTTCACCGCGGCGCTTCCCAGGATGACCATGGCCGCTCCGGCGGTGAAGGCCGCCACCACGGATTCCTCGTCGCGCAACCCGCCGCCGCATTGGACGGGCACGGGGGCGGCCATCCGGGCCACCGCCTCGAGGACGGCTAGGTTGACCGGCCGGCCGGCCCTGGCCCCGTCGAGGTCGACCAGGTGGACGCGGGAGGCGCCGGCGGCGACGTAGGCCGCCGCCACGCCGGCCGGTGAGGTGCCGTAGACGGTCTCCTGTTCATAGTCCCCGCGGAGGAGACGGACAACCTTCCCTCCGCGGATGTCGATGGCTGGGATCACGAGCATTGGCGGACCACCTCCGTGAATCGGCCGAGGACGGCGAGGCCGGCCGCTCCGCTGCGCTCGGGGTGGAACTGCGT
>DASXUT010000030.1 GCA_036504675.1 Bacillota bacterium
ACGGTGAAGTCGGAGAGAACCTCGAAGAGGAAGGCCTCGAATTCCTCGTCGCACTTATCGACCTCGTCGATGAGGAGGACCGGTGTGGTCTCGGCCCGGATGGCCTTGAGCAGCGGCCGCTCCAACAGGTACTCCTGGGAGAAGAGGTCGCCGGCGCCCGCCTGGCCGCTCTCCTTGCCGACCTGGATATGGAGCAACTGCTTCTGATAGTTCCATTCATAGAGGGCCTTGTTCTCGTCCAGCCCCTCGTAGCACTGCAGGCGGATCATCTCGGTGTGGAAGATCCGGCTGAGGACCTTGGCGATCTCTGTCTTGCCGACCCCCGGCGCCCCTTCGATAAGGAGCGGCTTTCCCAGGCGCAAGGCCAGATAGACCGTGACGATGATGTCCTCGTCGCTGATGTAGCCGTCGGCCTCAAAGGCCCGGCGGAGCCATTCGATGGTGTACTCCATGGGCAGCACTCCCCCATCGCCTGAAGTCGCGGGAACCGGAATTCGCGGAGGAAGGATAATCACCATTAGCATATCACGGTTCGGCCAATCGCACCAAGAGCGAGTGTGGCGACCGGCCGCCACCTGTCTGGACCTAACACTGCCCCGCCCATGCCGCCGTCGCCGCCCCCGCAAAACAAGAGCGCCCCGTACACAGGGCGCTCGGAACATCCGCGGTACGCAAAGGGTCGTCGGGCCGGGACCGGACTAGGGCAAAGTGGTCTTTCCCGGGGCTGCCGGCATCCGCGGCTTATGGGCAACTTCCTGATGCACATACACTCCCCCATCGCGGAAGAACAGCGTCTGCCCGGAACTGTCCCACGCCGAACCCACCCCGGCCAATCTGGCGCTCACCGGAACCTCGAAAAGCCGGCTGGTCTCGCCCGAAGGCGTCAACTCCTCAACCCACGGGATCCCATCGACCACGGCGACGAAAGTGACTGAACCTTGCCGTAGGGCCGGCGCGACAAGGTTCCGCAAGCTTTTCTTGATCCACCGCCCATCGCCACCGAGGTAATACCAGTTCACATTCGAATAACGGGTGTTCTCCACCGGATTGTCTGTCGGAGGCGCGGGGTCAAAGGCCAGCATTATCGACTGAGGCTCAGCATCAGCAGCGGCGATCACCGCGTCGTTCTTGCCGGGAGAAGGTCCGATCTCATCCAGGACCTCGGTTTCGCGTCCCTCAGGCGTGACCACGATCAAGCGGTTCCAGATCATCCTGGGATCAGTGGACCTTCGATCGTTGCGAAGCCCATTTGACAGGGCCTCCCCAGGGCCCGGAATCTTGTGATGCGTGCCCTGGCGGTGTTTTGTCGACAGTGACCCCTTTGCGCCCGGCCACTGATCTTGACTGTGCTGTCGTCAGGCCGCGGCCAGCCTCACTATTCGCCGGAGATCGGCCAGCCGGTCCTGTCGGGCAGTTGACTCTCCCACCGCCGTGCGGGTCCTGTAGAGCCGTTCCCACTTCTTGGTCTCCCGGGGCACCGCCGTATACCGTCGATAGTCGTCCCTGGTGTTGAGCTTCACCACGAGCCCGTAGCCGCGTAGCGGGCGACCCGGCACCCGCAGGGGGCATGTCCTCCTTCGCCGGCGGCGCGACCATCAGGAAGTAGCTCGTCGTCTCTCGCAATGCCGGTTGCCCGAGCACGGTCGCCGAATTCAGGTGTTCGACCACCAGCGGTTTCGGCTGGTCCAGGCTGCCGGCAAAGGCGAAGGCGACGGCCAGCGCGGCCGGAGAGTCGAGGTAGTTGGGGCCAAGGGTGAAGAGCCTGTCCCAATCCCCGCGTCGCAGGGCGGTCAGGGTCAGGGCATCGCAGCGGTCGGCCTGGCCTCGGTCAAGGTAGTGCGAGAAATCGATCGAGGCCAGGACAAAGAGTTGTCCATCGGCCTTCCAGGACCGCAGGAACCGCCCAAGGCCGATGGCCTGCTCCCGGGCCAGATCCCCCCGCAGGGAAAGCGTCACCACCCGTGTTTCCGGCAGGTAGCGGCGAACGAAGGGCAGCATGTTGCCCAGGGAATGCTCCCCGGCCTGCACCTCGTTGGCCTCAACCCCGATCCTCTCCCGCAGCAACCGGCCCACCAGAGCCTGGTCGACCGCCACCGTCCCCACGACCGTCCCCTCCCCGCCCCCCACCTGCCAGTCCGCCGTACCTACCCCCACCGGGGGCCCGGCATTGCGGTGATCGGGACCGACGATGACCAGGGTCGTCGGCGGCTCGTCGGCCAGATAGGCCAATAGCCCGGCGATCAGCCGGGCGCCGATCAGATGGTGGGGGACAACCGCGGCGACGGGGCGGGCGACGGCCGACGCTGAATCGGACGCTTCGCCCGCCCCGCCCCCGTCGCCGGCAAGACGGTGGATCTCCGTCGCCACCTCGTCGGCCTGGGCAACAGCGACGGCGAACTGCTCCGGGGTCACGAAGTCGGCGGCGACGATGGGGTGCGCTCCGGCCCGCGCCTCCGGTCTCGCCGTCTGCGCCGCTCCGGCTCCGCCGGCCCGCAGGCGGACCCCGCCGGCGGCGAGAAGGCAGAGGAGGACGGCGGCGGCAACCGCACCGGCGCCGCCGCCGATCATCCCGAACCGCGCCCGGCCTCGCTGGCTATTGGCCCCTCTTAACCGCCTATCGAATATCAACGGTTTCCCGCCCGGTTATGGCGAAGATCTCACCGCTCTTGACGTGCTGGAGGACGGCCCGATCGGACCCGTACCAGCCCAGGGAGACGACGCGGGCGTAGTACACGACCTGGCCGCCGATTTCCCGCTTGAAGAGGCCGGTCTTGGGGTCGCGTTCCCCGCGGTCGTCGTAGACGTTGAAGGAGACCTTTTGGCCATCGACCTCGGACGGCCAGTTGACCTTGTTGTCCTGCACCCCGTACTGCCAGGGATTCGGAACCGCCTTGAGCCCGGAGGGGAGGAAGTCGACGATTTGGTACGGCCCTCCCGGAGCCGAGGCGGTCAGGCGATAGTTCAAGGTCACCTTGACCAGCCCGCCCGCTTTGAACACCCGGCCGGGGACGTCGTTGACCAGGTAGGCCCGCGTCAGGCTGGCCTCGCTCGGCCGGGGCTTCAGTTGCGCCGGAGCGAGCGGCGCGCGGTAAACGACCGTCAGTCCGACCTTGCCGGTGATGTTGGAGAAGCTCAGCCGATCCAGGTCCTGAGCCCGAACGTAGACGGTGTGGACCTCCCCCGCCTTGAGCTTGATCACCTCGCCCTCCGGCCCGAGAGTGAAGGAAACCGCTTCCGAAGCTGTCGCCGGCAACGCCCTCTCCAGGAAGAGGCTCAGCTCGAGGTGGTTCAGTTCCTCCAGCGGGACGTTGTCGAGGAGGTAGGCGGAGAGAGCGTCCTTCTCCGGCAGGCCGAGTTGGGCCGCGGCCACCGCGGCCAACGAGGTGGCGGCGATGGTCTCCTCCGGGTCCCGGCTGACGTTCAGCCGCAGCGCCGGACCGACCTGGTCGCCTTCCTTGCTCAGCAGGGCTTGGAGGATCGGCCGCGCCCGCTCGGCGTCGCCCAGTTTGGCCAGTCCCAGGCAGAGGTAGAGCCTTTCCTTCGGGCTGAGGTCGGTCTCCCGGGCCAGGCCCTGCAGCTCGTTGAGGACTGGATCCCCCAGGGCGGCCAGCCCGTAGAGCGAGACGATCAGCCGCTCGCGGGTCTCGCTGGGATCATCGAAGACCCTGCCCAGGAAGAGCCGGAGCCCGGTCTGATCGAACCCCGCGTCCTTGCCGAGGGCGGCTATTTTCGCCGTCAGTTCGAGGTCCGCCGACCCATACGGCAGGAGGGCGATCCCGCCTTCCGGCCGCTGGAAAGCCAGCAGGTCGCTGGCATCGGGGGGCTCAGGCAGCGCTTCCCGCGGGTAGGCAAAGTTCTCGCGGAGGAGCCGGTTGGCGACCAGCGCCGCCGCCTTCATGTCGACCCGCCGTCCCCCGCCGACCAGGCGCCAGAGCATGGCCAGATACGTGCCCCGCTCCTGATCGGAAAAGGTCAGGGTGACCAGCTCCCCGGGCTCGGCGGTGACCCGCAGGCCATCGCGCAGGGTGTAGAAGTCCGTCCGGTCGAGGCGGAGGTAGGAGTCGACGACCTCGATCCGCTGAACCAGAGTATCCTTCAGCTCCTGCCCGTTGGGGCCGGCCGCCTTCCCGGTCACCTTCAACTCGTAGCTCCCCTTGACCAGCTTGCCCGGGGACAACCCGACGGGACGGAAGGCGGGGCCGCTCCCGCTGAATTCGGCCACGACCTTTCCGGCCGCCGCCGCTCCCTCGATCCGGACCAGTTGCCCGGCAAAGCTAACCGTTGAGCCGCTCGGGAGGCCCGCCCCATAGGCGCGGGCCTGGATGACGGGTTGGTCGTCGGAGAGGTAGGTTTCGTTCAGGGCCAGCTGGACGAAGAACGGCAGGCGGACGGGAAGAGCGATATTACCGCTCCCGGCTCGGACGCCGGAGGCGAAGGCGTGGTAGGTCAGGCGCCAGGAGGTCAGGTTGTCCGGCAGGCTGACGGTGGCCGTGGCTTTGCCGTCGGCGCCGGTCCGCAAGCTTTCGAAGTAGGCCAGGTCGCGGAAGTCGCGCCGCTCCCCTCCCCCCTCGCCACCAGACTCCGCCCCGCCGCCCCCGAGGTTGACCTTTGGATGGGAGCCTCGAGTGAACATGACCTGCGACCTGACCACCCGCCCGTAGAGGGAGCGCAGGAAGTCGGCCTGCTGGCCCGACAGGGCATAGAGGGCCTCGTCGACCAGGCAGAGGTTGACCTCGGCGTCTACCGGGGCGCCGGCGGCGTCGCGCACCTCGATGGTGATTCCCGCCTTATCGCTTGGGCGGTAGCTGGGCTGATCCGTTTTCACCGTGATCCGCAGTTGGCGTTCCCGGTTGTCGAAGGAGACCGGCGCCTCGTAAATCGTGTTGTAGCTGCGCCCGTCAAAGTAGACGCCACCGACGTTGGTGTTGGGGATGACATCGCCGGTGAAGAGGAGCGAGAAATCGGGGTTGTCCTTGACCACGACCTGCCCCAGCCCCTTTCTGGCGACGTAGAAGAGGTACCCGGACGGACGGGAGGGGGCGTCGCGATCCTGGTCCTTGACGGCCAGCTCCGCCGTCTCACCGACCCGGTACTTGGCCTCATCCCGCCCGACCGGTGTCAGGTGGTACCAATGGTACCAGTCGTTGGGGCCGACGAAGTCACTCCCGGCAATGTGGACCTCACCGGCAATCTCCCGCCCCTGGCTATCCCGCGCGGACAGCCGGACAAGGGTGGTCTTGTTGACGGCTGGGTTGAACGACCACGTGGCCTGCCCGCCGGCGTCGGTGGTGACGGCGAAGTTCCCGGCGGGGAGGCGTTCTTCGTGGTAGGAATAGGTCTTGCGGACGACCTTCTCGACGAAGTCGTAGTACTGGCCGGTCTCGGTGGCGACCCATTTGATCTCGGTGAGGGTTCCCTCGACCCGCGTCCCGGGGACGGGGGCCCCGACGTAGTCCTGCCCGCCGTCCCATGGGCTGGAGGCCGACCCACCGGCCGTATTGATCCGGCTGAGATCGACCCGGTTCAGCCGCACCCTGACCGTTGCCTCCGTTCCCCGGCGGGAGACCTCACTACGCAAAGCGACGTCCTTTTCGAACACCCGAACCCCGGCGTTGGCCCAGATCGGTCCGCTCTCGGGATAATCGGCGTTGAGGTTCAGGGAGTCCCAGCGCTCCAGACGTAGCGGATCGGGGGCGGCCGACGGCCGGTAATCGAAGACTGCCTTTCCCTCAACGTCGGTGGTCAGGGTCCCGGACGGCGACGACTGGACGGAGTAAAGGTTGTAGTCCAGGGGCAGGCCGGAGACCGGCGTTCCCTCGAAGAACCGGGCTTCGAGGGTGAAGCGGACGGGGTCCCCGATGAAGACGGCGCGCTTGTCGGCGCTGAGGGTGAGTTGGTAGGCCGGCTTGGTGTACGTGGCCACCTCAAAGGACTGGCTCAGCAGGTTAACGCCCTGGGCCACCAGCGTCAAGGTATAGTACCCCGGGCGAAGGTTGGGGAGTCTGGTGCCTCCGCTGAAGACGTGGCGGTTGATGTTCACCTTTTGCGAGGCGATCAGCCCGACGTTCGAGGGGCTGCGGAACGGCCCCTCCCAGAATCCGCCGTAGCCGCGGAGCTCCACCGTCGCCGATTCGATCTCGGGTGTGCCGCGGTCGATTGGTTGGAGGACGCCCCAGAACCGCACTTCGTCGCTGGGCAGGTAGAGCGGGCGGTCGGTATAGAGGTAGGTCCAGTATGCGTCAAGGAGTTGCCGCTCTTGACCGAACGGGTTCCAGGCCGGAGAGAGGTTGACGACGCTCTTGGATCCGTTCGGAGCCTCGGCGATGGCTAGAAAGGACGGTCGGGGCTCGCCGGCCGGGCTCGGCGCGGTCATCGCCGCCGGCGTCGGGAAGCGGGCCACTCCATCGGCGCCGCTCTGGCCGAGCCTGATGCCGTCCGTCGCCGTTCGGATGCCGACGCCGGCCAGCGGAGCACCGCTGGCCAGGCTGTTGAACCAGAGCACCGTGTCGTTGACGGCGGTGACGGTGTAGCTTGAAAGGTCGGTGACCTGCAAGTGGACGGAACTTGTGGACCCCGCGGCGGTGAAAGTGACGAGGTAGAATCCGGGAGGCAGCGGGTCCGGGAGAGCCAACCAGGATTGGTAGTCGGTCTTCCGGATCGGCAGGTCGGCCGTCAGGGCCAGGGGCAGGCCGCTGGTGTCCGGCTGGTATCGTTCCCGGGTCACCGACGCCCAGGCGGGGAGCCGATCGCGCTCGGCCAGGGCCGTCGCGTAAGCTTCAGCGCTGGGGTAGCGGTAGACGCGGGTGGCGACCCTCAGGTCCGCGGGGATCGACCCGTCCCCACCGTTGACCCAGTAACCGACGGAGACGGCCGGGCACTCAGCCGGTGAGAACTCAGTCGCCGACTGGTAGACGTTGAAGCTGACCCTGCCCCGGGTGGGCTGGGCCGGGGCGGTCTCGAAGGAGAAAACCCTGTCCTCAGGCAGGGTCTGGTCGGTGCCTTGTGCCCCCAGCCCCTTCTTGACGACGCAGGTGTAGACGGTACCCGGCTTCAACTCCCCGGTGGGAACGAAGACCAGGGTTCGGCGGTGACGCTCCCACTTCCCGGCCACGCTCGGGCTGATGGAGAAGTAGGCGGCCGGGTCGTTCACCTCTTTGTGACTGAAGTCCAGCTCGATTCCGGTGTTGACCGGCACGCCGGAGGTGCGATCCCCAGGCAGGGTGCCGACCACCCGGAGGGCGCCCCGGACCTGGTAAGCCCAGCTGTAGTCGGGATTGGCCGCCGTCGGGTTGAGGGTGAACTGGACGCTGTAGACCCGGTCGGCTTCGAGAGGGGTCCGGGGGATGATGTCATAGACCTTTTCCTCACCGCTCGGCGCCGACCGGACGGTGAAATCCACCTTGGGGTCAATCGCCAACCCCCTCTTCACCGTCGACAGGGGCAATGGCTCCGCCAGGGTGAGGCGGAAGGTCGTGTCCGGGGCCACCCCCAGCGAGTCGACGGCCGAGGGTTGCAGGCTGGCGGCCAGCGCTCGGCCGTCGTCGAAGGACACACCGGGCAAGTTTTGGCGGTAAGCAAAAAACCCCGCGAGCACCAGGCCGACAACGACGAAACCGGCCCCGACCCGGATCAGCGTTCGGCGGCCGGGAGTCCCGGTGAGCCTAATCATCTTTCTCATGATCTCCCCCTGGACCGAGTTCAGCCCATCGACCCGTTTGCGCCCGGTCAGCTGCCCCTATGCGGGGCTCGGCCGCGGAGAACGGGCCACGCTTCCTTCGACGCCGCTGGGGCGAACGAAGTTCCCCGCGGGTCCACGGTACCGCCCCCACGGCCATCGGCGACGGGGTCCGCGTGTCCCCTTGCCGAACATCCGTTCGCTGGGATATAATGCAGACGTCGCGGCCAACGTCAGGTCCAGGTCAACCGCAAGGGAGGAGTCATCGTGCCCAAGACCGATCTCAAGAAGGAGCTCAAGCAGCTCTACTTTCCCTCGTCCAAGGAGTGCGTCATGGTCGAGGTCCCGGCGATGAACTTCCTGATGGTCCACGGGGCCGGCAGCCCGGAGGGATCGCCGGAATTCCGGGAGGCCATGGGGGCGCTCTACCCGGTGGCCTACACCCTGAAGTTCATCCTCAAGAAATCGGCCACGCCCGTGCCTGACAGCGTGATCATGCCCCTGGAGGGCTTGTGGTGGGCGGATGATATGGAAGCGTTCGACCCAACCGGGGCCGAGGCCCACCGCAAGGACCAGTGGAAATGGACGGTCATGATCATGCAGCCCTCGCACATCACCGCGGAGATGGTCGAGACGGCCAAGGCGGAGATCCGGGCCAAGGCCAAGAAGGGCAAGCCGATCCCGCCGGCGCTGGATCGGCTCACCTTTGAGCGTTTCGAAGAGGGGCTCTCGGCCCAGATCATGCACCTCGGCCCCTACTCCGCCGAGGCTCCGACCATCCAACGCCTCCACGCCTTCATCCGCGAGCTGGGCCGCGAGCTTCGCGGCAAGCACCACGAGATCTACCTCGGCGACCCGCGGCGGGGAGACCCGGCCAAGCTGAAGACGGTCATCCGGCAGCCGGTCCGATGAGACCCCTGGCGGTCACCGCGATCGCGGCGCGCCGCGCCTTGCTGGCCCAGCACGGGCTCCTGAACGCCCCGGACGCCGGGATCACCCCCTGGCGGCGGGAACTCAAGGGCCGAGCGGGGACCATCGAGGCCCTCGGGCGCCTGCGCTGCGTCCAGGTGGACCCGGTCAGCGCGGTCGAGCGCAACCACCACCTGGTGATGTACAACCGGGTGGGCTCCTATCGTCCGTCTCAACTGGACAACCTCTTCCCCGCCGGACTGGCCTTCGAGTACCTGGCCAACGCCCGATGCATTCTGCCGTTGGAGCTGTTCCCGGGGTTCTGGCCGCTGATGCGGATGATCGCCCGCAACGGCCGCAAGGAACGCCGACGCCTCTGGGCCAGCCTCCTCGAGGTGGCCGGCCGGGTCCGCGACCACGGCCCGGTCCAGCCCCGCCACGTGGGCAACCAGGGGCCGCGCCTGATGGGCATGGGCTACCACACCCCCGACGAGTCCTCGAAGGCCAGCGGGCGGGCTATCGACCTCCTCTGGGTGGCCGGTGACCTGGTCATCAGCCGTCGGCGGGGGCTGGAGAAGAGCTATGACTTCCCCGAGCGCGTCCTCCCCCCGGAGCTGCTGGCCGCCCTTGACCCGGCCCCCCATCGCGATGAACACGGCCTGCTCGACTGCTGGCCCGAGGCGGGCGGCAGGAGGCGGAAGGGCGGGGTCGGCGCGGAGGGACCGTCGCGCCCGTGGTCGGCTCCACACGCCGGGGCTGAGGGGCGCGCCCATGGAGCCGCCGACTGGCTCCTCGACCTCTACATCCAGGCCTACCAGGTCTTCGAGGCCGGCGATTTCCGCCTCGGCTGGCAGAAGCACGGGGCCGACCGTCGCCGCGAGCTGCTGGCCGAGCGGGTCAAGGACGGCCGCCTGGTCGAGCTGGCCATCGAGGGCGTGAAGCGGCCTTACTACGCCACCCCGGAAGCGGCCGATCTCGCCGCCCGGGCCGACGCCTGGGAAGTCGAACCCGAGGTCCGTTTCATCCCTCCCCTCGACAATCTGCTCTGGCGGCGCCGGCGGGTAGCCGACCTGTTCGCCTTCGACTACACATGGGAGGTCTATCGAAAACCGGAGGTCCGCCGGTACGGATACTATACGATGCCGATCCTCTACGGTGACCGACTGGTCGGGCGGCTCGACCCGAAGCTCGACCGGGAGCACGGCCGGCTGGTCGTCCAGATGATGCAGTTCGAGCCCGGCACGCGCTTGGGTAAGCGCGACCGGGCCCGAATCGAGGCGGAGCTTGATCGATTCGCCAGGTTTCACGGGGCGAAGAGTTGGACGTTGGCCGGCCGCATCAGTGCTGGGGCTTCGGGGCGTCGGTCAGGTGAAGTTCCATGATGTGCCGGTCGTGACCCTTCCCGTACTCGTCATCGCTGGTCCGGGCGATCTGAAAGCCCAACTTGTCCCGATAAAGATGGACGGCCGCCTTGTTGTTCACGTCGACGGTCAGGCTCAATCGCTTGAACCCCTGATCCTTGAGATTCTGGCAGATGACGACGAGGAAATGGTAGCCCAGACCGCGCCCTCGGAAGTCGTCGGCGATGGCGAAGTCGAAGAGATAGGCCTTATCGAGGTCCTCCCAATCGCGCATCAAGATGGCCAGGCCGATGATCCGCTTCTTGTCTTCCTCCTTGAGGAGAAAGACGTTGCCGTGCCTGATCTGCGGGACCAGGCCCCATTCGTCGGTGCCCAGTTCGCCGAAGATGTCGAGCCCGAAGTTGACCATCCGGGTAAGCAACCTCAGGTTAAAGTCCTGAACCAGGTAGACCTTGAGATTCTCGAATTCCTTGAACTCCGCGACCACCTTGCTCGGTAGGTCGCGGATCTCCTCGAGAAACGCGGGCGCCACGTCAACCCCCCCAGTCGACGCCACCTGACATCCCGATAGGGGAACCAAGCCTAGTATGGGCGTCGGGCGTGGGGATGATGCCGGGTCACCCCCCGGCGATCGGTCGGATGATCCGGACCTCGACTCCCTCGGTCGGGCGCAACGTGTCATACTCGCGCTGCCAGATCTGCCGGCCGCCGATCCAGACGCTGACCTTGGTCGGCTCATAGCCCAGACTGACGACAAGTTCCCGGACGGTGCAGCCGTCCGGGACTTCGCGTTTCTGGCGATTGACCACTATTTCCAAGAGCATCACCCGCCCGGCAAGGCGCTTGGCGACGCAGGCCGAAAGATCAGCCGGTTGTCCGCCGCAAAGCTAAGTATAGCATCCCCGGCTTTGAGTGGCAACGAGTCCCAGGTCTGGGCGGTCGTGGGCTGATTCCCGGGCCCCGATTTCCTGGCTCCGATGTCTTGGCTCCGATTTCTTTGGCTTGCCATGCAAACTGAAGCCATGCTATACTCTGGTTGTCTGATGTCAGTCATCAGGCATCTCCCAGCGACCCGCCAATCAATCAAACAACCCAATCGGCCCACTGTTCCCGACTTCACCGCCAAGCGTCCCGACGCCCGCCAATTTGAGGCTTTCCGCTCGGGGGGTCTACTTGTGAGGTTCACGGACGACCGGTCGAGGTGGCGACATCCCGGGTGACGCTTTCTGCGCCCGTCCTGGAGGGTCGCCTTTTTGCGTTTTGATCTCTGTGTCTTCCTTCTTGCTTCTGCTTTCTCGTGTCTCGAAGGGTCCCGTAGTTCTTAGATTCTACGGCGGTCGGAGGCTGGTCCCCCGGCCGGCCAAGAGGGGAGATCGGTCTGGTCAAGGTCCTAGGTATTAGCGGCAGCCCGCGCCGGGGCGCCACCGCCTACAGCGTTCAAGAGGCGCTCAAGGCGGCGGCTGAAGTCCCCGGCGTTGAGACCAGGTTCATCAGTCTGGCTGGGAAGACCATCAAGCCCTGCGTGCACTGCGACTTCTGCGTCCGGAACAAGCAACTCTGCCGGATCAAGGACGACATGGCGGGCCTCTACGAGGCGGTCCTCTGGGCCGACGCCTACATCGTCGGGTCGCCGGTCTACAACATGACCATCACCAGCCAACTCCAGGCGTTCTTCAACCGGTGGAGACCGCTCCACCATGTTCAGAATGGAGTCTTGCACAACCGGGTGGGCGGAGCGATCGCCGTCGGCGGCTCCCGCAACGGGGGCCAGGAGCTGACGGCCTCGGCCCTGATCCACATCCTCCTGTCCCGCGGGCTGGTGGTCCTCGGCGGGGGAGGCTTCGACTGCTACAGCGGAGCCTACGTGGTCTCCCACGATCGTCTCGCCGAAGGGGCCAAGGAAGACGAGATCGGCATGGACTCAGCCCGCAAGCTTGGACGCCGGGTCGCCGAGTTGGCCACCTGGATCAAGGCTGGGCGGGCGGAGGGAGGGATGCCGTAACCCAACGGTGCTGGGGCGATGTCGGCGCACCCTCGAGGGCGAGAGCGCGGGAAGATCCAAGAGGTCGATCGGAGGTTCAAGACCGTGACTCAAGGTGCCTTGCCGCGGATGCCACGGGCGGCCCCGGTGCCACTGCACCGCCAGGTGATCGAGTCCCTTTGTGACTACCTCGCGAGGGCCGGCTTACCCCCGGACAACCGCCTGCCGTCTGAGAACGTGCTGGCCGGTCAGCTCGGAGTCAGCCGGGCCACGATCCGTGAGACCCTGCTGGCCATGGAGCGAGAGGGTTACATCACCAAGAAGCATGGGGTCGGCACCTTCGTCCACCCCAGTGCCCTCAAGGCCAGGACCCGCATCGATGGGGTCGTCGACTTCGACCAACTGCTGGTCAAAGCCGGGTACGCGCGGGTGACCGCCAGCAGTAGGGTCGATTCGCAGGTGGCCAACGACTATGCCGGCCCGCTGGGGGTGGCCCGGGATGAGCAGGTGCATGTCTACCGGCGAATCTTCCGGGCCGATGCTCGGCCGGCGATCTACTCGGTGATCCGGATCCCCCGGACCTTGCTGGCCGGCGAGCCGCCTGTGCCGGCCGAAACGGAGACGATCTTCGCCCTGATCAAGAAGGCCTCTGGTGAAGAGGCCACCCATCGGATCGCCTGGCTGAAAGCCAGGACGGTTGACGCCGAGGTCGGGGACGCCCTCGACCTGCCCGTCGGCGAGCCGGTCCTGTCATGGGACTCAGTCATGTACAACTATAAGGATCGGGCCCTCCTCCATTCATCTGTCTACTTCAACACGGCCGTCGTCCCGCTTTGCGTGGTCGGGATGACCGCCTCCGGGACCGGCGTCGGCCCCTGAACCCATGGAGTCCATTGACGTACCGCAGCAAAACTAGATCAAACGGAGGTAGTCGTAGAGATGATGCCTCGGTGGACGAGATTCGGTCGCGGGTTGAGTCTCTTGGTTGTGCTGGTGTTGGCCGTCACTGGATTGGCCGGGTGCAGCAAGCCCAAGCCGCCCAAAGAAAACACGAAGGTCACCGTTCGTTTCACTTGGAAGAACAAGGGCGAGTATGCCCCACTCTACCTGGCTTTGGACAAGGGCTACTACAAGGCTGAGGGGTTGGACGTCACCTTCGCCGAGGGTTCCGGGGCCCAGACGGCCCTCAAGCTCCTCGCCAACGGCCAGGACCAGGTGGTCTACGGCCCGGCGGTGGCTGGCGCCCAGGCGGTCAGCACCGATCTGCCGATCAAGATGATCGCCCTTTACACCCCCAAGGTCCCGATGGGCGTCATCTCCTTCCCGGAAGTCAAGTTGAGTTCGCCGAAGGACCTCGAAGGCAAGAAGATCGCGACCTCCGTCGGCGAGACCTTCACCGACCTTCTCCCGTCGTTCGCCAAGATCAACAATGTCGACCTGAACAAGATCACTCGGGTCCAGATGGACAACTCCGCCCGGACCGCCCAGTTCCTCAACAAGAAGGTCGACATCATGTCGGTCTACCTCAATAACGAACTGCCGGAGCTGGAGAAGACCGCCGGGGTCAAGTTCAACGTACTGAACGTCGCCGACTGGGGCATGGACCTCCCCGGGGCCGCCTTCATCAGCAGCAATGACTACATCGCCAAGAACCCGAAGGTCCTCGAGGGGCTCCTGCGGGCGACCGCCAAGGGCTTCAACGATGCCCAGAAGAACCCGGAAGAGGCCGCCACGGCCATGCTCAAGTACTGGCAGACCACCGTCGACAAGGCCATCGTCACCAAGCAGGTCAAGGCCACGGTCGACGCGCTCGGCGTCTACCCCGCCAAGCCCCTCGGCTACCAGGACGCGGATCTGTGGACGAAGGCCCTGAACCTGATGATGGACACCGGGGCCATCAAAGTGAAGAAGGACGCCGCCGCTTACTACACCAACGATCTCCTCAAGTGACGTCGCCGGTTGGAGCGTTCCCGCTCTGACCGCTTAACCAGCCGTTGATGTCGGGGCGGGTCCGGCCCAGCCGAACCCGCCCCGAGATTCGCAAACGGAGGCCCTACCGTCATGGAAGTACCGCTTCAGGGGGGGCAGGGAACCGAGGTGCGGCGTAAGCCCAGCGTTGCGGAACGGGTCCGGCTGTGGTTGATGGACCAGGGCACGGCGGTCCTCGTCATCGTGCTCCTGCTGTTGGGTTGGGAGTTGGCCGTCCGCCTACTGAAAGTGCCGCAGTTCATCCTCCCCACCCCCTCG
>DASXUT010000031.1 GCA_036504675.1 Bacillota bacterium
GTTGACCATGGGCCGCAACGCTTCCCACGGGCTATCTCACTTCTTCAAACAAGTAAACCAAACCCTTCCAGCGGGCCTATCGTAACGGCCGGCTGCGGATCGCCTAATAGGCCACCAACATTAACTTGACAGCCTCGCGGACGGCGCCCTTTCCCGAGGCTCGTCCGTTTGTGGTATAATGGTCCCAAAGCCATCGGGCTTCGAAAAAGGTGGTGCCGGAAGCGATCGAAAGGGCAATCCTGGTGGCCCTCGACCAAGCCGGAAAGGATCACTGGCCGATTGAGGAGTCCCTGGATGAACTGGGCCTACTGGCCGGTTCAGCGGGGGCTCTCGTGGTTTCCCGGCTGGTTCAGCGGCGCGAGCACCCGACTGCCGGCCATTACCTGGGCTCCGGTAAGGCCGAGGAACTTCGCGAGGTCTGCGAGGAGGCGAACGTAGACCTTCTCATCTTTGACGACGAACTGACCCCGACCCAGCAGAGGAACCTCGAGGAGGCGGCCAAGGTCCGGGTGGTCGACCGGACCCAGCTAATCCTGGACATCTTCGCCCGCCGGGCGAGGACGAAAGAGGGCCAACTCCAGGTGGAACTGGCCCAGCTGCAGTACCTGCTGCCCAGGCTGGCCGGACGGGGGACGGAGATGACCCGCCTTGGTGGTGGCATCGGAACGAGGGGACCCGGCGAAACCAAACTCGAGGTCGATCGGCGTCGGGTCCGGCGGAGAATCACCGAGTTGGATCGGGAGATCGAGGGGATCAGCGCCCACCGCCGCCTCCACCGGGAGAACCGGCATAAGGTTCCCTATCCGCTGGTTTCCCTGGTCGGATACACCAACGCCGGGAAGTCGACCCTCTTCAATGTCCTGACCTCAGCGGGGGTCCTGGCCGAGGATCGCCTCTTCGCCACCCTGGACCCGACCACCAGACGCGTTCACCTGGCTGGATACGGCGAGGCCTTGATCTCTGACACGGTCGGTTTTATCCGCAAGCTGCCTCACCACTTGGTCAAGGCTTTCCGGGCCACCCTCGAGGAGGTGGTCGAGGCGGATCTCCTGGTTCAAGTGGTCGACGCCAGCCATCCGCAGGCTCGCCAGCAGATGGACGTCGTTCGAGGTGTTCTCGAGGAGCTGGGAGCGGGCTCCAAGCCGCTGATCACCGCGCTGAACAAGGCCGACCTCTGCCCGCCCGTCGAACTGGATCTCCTCAACCGGGAGGTTGAGGGCGGCGTGGTCACCTCGGCCAGGACTGGAACGGGCCTGGACCGGCTCACGTCGGCCATGGCGACGGCCTTCCGGCCGCGGCTTGAACACGTCAGCCTGGTCGTCCCCTATGACCAGCAGGGGCTGGTCTCTCTGCTCCACGAGAAGGGGACGGTGACCAGGGTCGAGTATGGTCAGACCGGAATCACCGTCGAGGCCGATATCGAGGCCATTTGGGCTAGACGTCTTCGGGAGGAGTTGGCTTAACGCTTGCCGTCCGGTTCAGCCCACGCTTTTCAGGTTCTGGTTGAGCACTATGGGGTCAGTGAGCCCCTGGCCCAGAGGGTCGGCGAGGTCTATCGCCGGACGAGCCGTCCAACCGCCGGCTTGGATTCGGTGGCCGCCACCAACCAGGCTCGGGTACTGGCCGCCTTCCACCGCCTGCGGATCCACGAAAGCGACCTGCGGGACTCCACCGGGTACGGGTACGGCGACCGCGGGCGGGCGCTGGTGGATGCCCTCTACGCCGAGGCTTTCCAGGCCGAGAAGGCCCTGGTCCGCCAGCAGATCGTCTCCGGGACGCACGCCATCGCCCTGGGCCTCTTCGGCTGCCTCCGTCCGGGCGACGGACTCATGTCAGCCACTGGGACCCCCTACGACACCCTCCTCCCGGTGATCTCCGGCGCCCCGGGCTCCCTGGCCGAGTTCGGGGTGGCCTACCGCGAGGTCCCCCTTCGGCGAGGGAGGCCCGATCAAGCGGCCATCATCCGCGCCCTCCGTCCATCCACCAAGGTGGTCCTGATCCAGCGGTCGAGGGGTTACGCCTGGCGGGAATCGCTTTCGGTGGCCGAAATCGGACGCCTCGTCGAGGTGATCAAGGCCCACCAGGCGCGGACCATCTGCCTGGTCGACAACTGCTACGGCGAGTTCGCCGAGGACCGGGAGCCGACCGCGGTCGGCGCCGACCTCCTGGCCGGGTCATTGATCAAGAACCCGGGCGGCGGTCTGGTCACGACGGGCGGGTATCTGGCCGGCAGAGCGGATCTGGTCGACCTGGCGGCCGCCCGGCTGACCGCCCCCGGCATTGGGGCCAAGGTGGGATCGACCACCGGCTTCTGCCGCTTGGCCGCCCAGGGGCTCTTCCTGGCCCCGGGGGTCGTGGCCCGCAGCCTGGTCGGGATGCGTCTGGCCGCCGCCTTCTTCAAGGACCTGGGCTTCGCCGTCGACCCGACCCCAGATGGCCCGAGGACCGACATCATCCAGGCCATCAAGCTCGGCTCGGAGGCCGGGCTGGTGGCTTTCTGTCGCGGCCTTCAGAAGGCCTCGCCGGTCGACGCCGATGTCCTCCCTGAGCCGGCGGAGACCCCCGGCTACGGCGATCGGGTGGTGATGGCCGGCGGCACCTTCGTCCAGGGATCCTCCATCGAGCTCTCGGCCGACGGCCCACTCCGTCCCCCCTTCGCGGTCTACCTTCAAGGCGGGCTCGACCCGGAGCACGTCGCCATGGCCTGCGCCGTCGCGGCTCAGGAGCTCCTGGCGGCGGGCGTCCTCGGGGGGAAGAAGATCCGCCGGAAGAGGATTTGAGGTCCCGCGGGTAGAAGGTACGTCGTCAGTTTTCCGGGTTCTTCCGCGACTCGTACCGGTGCCGCCAATCACGCGAAAAGCCGCCCACGCGGCGGCTCAACTGAGGGGGAGTCAATGTGCCTCGCTTGACCGAGGAGGATATCTTGAAGAAGGTCAAGGAGCTGGACGTCAAGTTCATCCGGCTCCAGTTCGTGGACATCCTTGGGATCCTCAAGAACGTGGCCATCCCGGCTGACCAGCTACCGAAGGCCCTCGAGGGCGAGGTGATGTTCGATGGGTCGTCAGTCGAGGGCTTCGTCCGCATCGAGGAGTCCGACATGTACCTGAAGCCCGACCCGAATACTTTCGCCGTCTTCCCCTGGAAGTCGAGAGAGCAGGGGACCACGGCCCGGCTGATTTGCAACGTCTACAACGCCGACGGCAGCCCCTTCGACGGATGTCCGCGGAACACCCTTCAGCGGGTCCTGACTGAGGCGAAAGACCTGGGCTACTCGATGTTCGCCGGCCCGGAGGCGGAGTTCTTCCTCTTCCATCGGGACGGTGAGGGCCGGCCGACCACCAGGACCCATGACCAAGGCGGCTATTTCGACCTCGGTCCCATCGACCTGGCCGAAGAGGCCAGGTCGGACATGGTCCTGGCCCTCGAGGAGATGGGCTTTGAGATCGAGCGGTCGCAGCACGAGGCGGCCCCGGCCCAGCACGAGATCGATTTCCGGTACGCCGACGCCCTGACCACGGCCGACTACGTGGCCACCTTCCGCTTGGTCGTCCGGACCATCGCCCAGCACCACGGCTTGCATGCGACCTTCATGCCTAAACCCTTGCACGGAGTGAACGGTTCGGGCATGCACACCCACATGTCCCTCTTCAAGAACGGGAAGAACGCCTTCTTCGAGCCCAAGGCCCCCTACCAGTTGAGCAAGGTGGCCATGTACTTCCTGGGAGGTCTGATGGCTCACGCCAAGGGCTTCACGGCCATCACCAACCCCCTGGTCAACTCGTATAAGCGGTTAGTGCCCGGTTACGAGGCCCCGGTCTACATCGCTTGGTCTGAGCAGAACCGTAGCCCGCTGATCCGGGTGCCGGCCCGCCGCGGCGTCGGGACCAGGCTCGAACTTCGGAGCCCCGACCCGTCTTGTAACCCGTACCTGGCCCTGACGGTCATGCTCAAGGCCGGGCTTGACGGGATCAAGAAGAAGATCGAACCGCCGGAGCCGGTGCCGCGGAACATCTACCACATGACCCCCGAAGAGCGGGCCCAGTTCGGCATCGACAGTCTTCCCGGGAGCCTCGAGGAAGCCCTCCGGGAGCTGAGCCGGGACGAGATCATCCGCGAGGCCCTCGGCGAGCACATCTTCACCCATTTCATCGAAGCCAAACAGATCGAGTGGGATATCTACCGGACCCAGATCCACCAGTGGGAGGTCGACCAGTACCTGGCGGTGTTCTGAAAAGCGTAAGCCTTGATAGGCTTCGATAAGATCGGCCGCCCAAGTCCCGGTCAGAAAACGGAAAACGCTTGACGGTAAGGGACTGAAAAAGCAGGCCACCTGAAGGTGGCCTGCTTACTTTATGGCCGGGCTACAAAACACTCGGCAGGAGATGGTGGCAAGGGTTGGAGGGAACCGCGCCCCGCCGGGCAGGGACAGATGGCAACCGCCGGTCAGCGGATGTGCCTGAAGAGCCCGATGACCTTGCCGAGGATCGTCACCTCACTGACGATGAAGGGGGCCAGGGCGGAATTCTCCGGTTGGAGCCGGAAGTGGCCGTTCTCCTTGAAGAATCGCTTGACCGTGGCTTCTTCGTCAATCATCGCTACCACGACATCACCGTTCTGGGCGGTGGACTGGCGGCGGACGATGACGTAGTCGCCATCCAGGATGCCGGCCTCGATCATGCTATCCCCCCGAACCGTGAGCATGAAGACGTTCTCGTCCCGAATCAGGTCGAAGGGGAGGGGATAGGTTTCCTCGATGTTCTCGACGGCCAGGATGGGCTCGCCGGCGGTCACCCGGCCGACCATGGGGACCTGGACCAGACGGCGACTTCGCATCTCCCGCTCATCGACGACCTCGAGGGCCCGGGGTTTGGTCGCATCCCGGTGGATCAGGCCTTTCTCTTCCAGCCGGTCGAGGTGGCCGTGGACGGTAGAACTCGAGCTCAGACCGACGGCCTCGCCGATCTCCCGGACCGAGGGCGGATATCCTCGCTCCCAGACGACCTTGCGGATGTAGTCGAGGATCTCTTGCTGTCGTCGGGTGATCGCATCGGGCACAGGTGCCACCTCCGCGGAACGCCGTTTGAAGACTTGTGCGAGGGGAGTTACGAACTGGCAGAAGGGCAGTCGGTGACTCCGCCGGCCTCCCGCCTGGAAGCATTATACCATGCGAAGTCGGCCTTGGCAAACATCTGTTCGCTTCTTGGCCGACAGCCCTTGACACGGAACGTCTGTTCGGGGTATGCTGTGGTCGGTGCCCGAACGTGTGTTTGCGGACGCCGTTCGGTCCGCGGGAGGGGGGACCAGTTTGAGTCTTGAAGGCGTGCTTGCCAGTAGGCGTTATGGAGGCTACGTGGGACCGCGGGCGAAGTACCGGCGGCGGGGAACCGACGATTTGGTCGGGCGGTCGGCCAAGATGGCCGTTGAACCGGCTGCCGGCGGGAGTTCAAGCCGCTGGAAGCTGACTCATCCCGAAAGGCTTTCCGGCCTGGCGGTGATGATAGCCGCCGTGATCCTGGCCTCCAGCGTTCTTCCAGCGCTGGCCACCAGGGTCGCGGTATGGTGGCCCACGGCCGCGGCAACGCTCGAGGGACAATCGGCGGACCCCGGCCGGATAGGCATTCTTGAGACGGTCATCGCCAAGCCGGGCGACACGCTCTGGACCTTGGCTCTCAAGTATTACCCTGGCAAGGACCCGCGCCTAGGCGTGGCCCGCCTTCGGGCGGACAATAAGCTGGAGAACGGCGGCATCTGCGTAGGCCAAACCCTCTTAGTCGAGGTCGCTGCGCCGCCAGGCCTCGACGTCACTGTCGCGACCAAGACCAGCAAATAGGGAGCAGCTACGTGACAGTTGCCACCAGGCCTTGACAAGTGCATTAGGCTGCCACCGGCGGGCACAATAAGCGCGCTCGAACTTTCCTTTCTGGAAGGAGAGGGTTAGCCGTGTCCCGCCAGACGACGCCAGTGCCAAGACGGAAGGCTTTCCCCGACATCACCGACGACTTTGCCCTTGACGAGCTGCTCTACGAGCAGGCGGATGTCGACCGACCTTATCCGGAGGGCCCGGTGCCGGGCGAGGGGGAGGACCCGGACGGTTGGCCGAGGTCCCGTGAAGACTATCGACTCCAGGCCGAGGACCCTTACGACTACCCAGATTCGTGGATCTCCGGTCTTGGGATGTAACAGACAAAAGATTACGCCCCCCGACAATCACCGGGGGGCTTTTTTCGGCCCTCGGTCATCTTGAACAGCAAAGGCCATATAGTTGATAGCGCTATGGACCGACACGTCTTGGCCATGACAATCATCCGGCTCATCTCGGGTAGCATCGAAATTACCGCGGCCATCCTCATGTTCCGGCTGGGGAGCCTGGCCACGGCTTTCCGGATCAACGCCCTCCTGGGGTTGACCGGGCCGATCGTCTTCCTTTCGGCCAGCGCAGTGGGCCTCCTCGGTTTGGCCGGCAAGCTCTCCCTCGGCCGTCTGGTGATGGTTCTGGCCGGTATCCTCCTCATCCTCCTGGGGGTTCGGTGAGTACAGTGAGGCCGGAGGCAGCCGAGATCAGAGCCGAGAGAGGGAGGAGGTGGGATACCAAGGATTGGGGGCCTCCGGTACGCGGTACACCATGGCGAGTAAACGCAGGTGTGACAAGGGCTAGTGACTAGTTCGCCACGCAGGAGCCCTGTGCTTGGCCGGCTCGGCGCGATGGGCTCAGGCCGCAGACAGACAGTCAAAGCAACCCCGCGTAAGTACACGTCGGGGTTGCTTCGCGTCTGGCGGGGGGGTGCAGGACGGGCGTGCGGTGCCTCGGGTGGGGCGCCCCGGGTTCCCGGCAGTCCTGGCGGCAACCCGGAAGTCTTGGTCGCTCTTTGAACGTCCGATAATACATATTATGTCGTCTAGAGGGCGGGAAGAGGCCGAACTTGTCAGTCGCGCCCCCCCGCGCACCCTGAGGGGGCCATTGACCGGCCAGTGGCGCTCGATCAAGACTCGTCTGGCCGTCTTCCCCTGGCCCGCATGACCAGCATGGTAAGAAGCCTTTGGAGTCAGGCCTCTCGTCGGCCACGGACCGACCTTCGCTACTCATCGATCATTCCACCCGCCGGACCACCGGACGGCGCACAATCGGAATTCGCAAAGTCCGAACCGTTCGGTCCGTCCGGGTCCGATGCAGTCGGGGGCAGCCGCCCGGCTGCCGGTTGGGTCAATTGGGTCAAATAGTCGGCTAGTCGGCCGGGCGGTCCGGGAGTTTTCTCCGATCGGTCAGAGTAGCTGGGACTCCTCAGAAAGCGGCCATAGGTCGATGCCTACCGGCTGGAGAAAGGCCCCTCCTAGGGCCTCCTGGCGTGTCGTCTAGCTGGGCTTGGGGGGAAGGCCGCGGAGTCCCGGGGTAACCAGGAGTAAACGCCCCTCACCGGCCCGCTTGTGCCTGGACGGCGTCCCCGAGCCGGCGGTCAGCAGTTGACCGCCCTCCCGATGTCCCTGAGGGGACCGCCGCCACCGCAGAGGTCAGCCTCGCCGCATCCCCGGCAAGGCTCGGAAGGGTGTCATCGGTCTCTCAGGGCTGTGGCCACTGGGTGCCGCCGGATCCTGCTGAAGGAGTGGCGTCGGGGATTGCCGACCGCTCGAAGTGAGCCATCCCCCCGCTCAGTGCCAAAGCGTGCTCCTGAGGGGCGGCCCAGGGGCGCTGCCGCCCCCCACTCCCCGCTTGGTGACATAACACGGCCTTCTGGAATCCCCCGACTGGCTAAGGGCCTGCCTCGGCGACCCGCGGCTTGCGCCCTGCCTATAGCCTGCCTCGTTCGATCAGTTCCTCCAAGAAGGCCCGCACTCCGGCAGTCAGGTCGAGGGCCAGAGCTTCGCCCCGGTCGACCCAGCGGACCTCGGAGACGTCGCTCCCGGCCCGAGCCCCCCCGCCAGTCGGTCGGACGAAGAAATCCAGGAGAACGTAATGAAACTGAACCCTCCCGTCGGCGTCCGGGGTGATCGCCTCACCAACCGTGGCCAGTTCGCCCGGCTCGACCACCAACCCGGTCTCCTCGAAGGTCTCACGCTTGACCGCCTCGGCCAATTTCTCCCCGACCTCCACCAGTCCCCCCGGGATGCTCCACTTGCCCTTCCCGGGCGCGTGTCCCCTCTGGACGAGGAGGATCCGTCCGCCCTCGATGACCACCGAGCCGACTCCGACCAAGGGATACTCCGGGTACTCTCGGCCCACGCCACTCCCACCAGTCCGTCGTCGATTGAAAGGGCTACTCCGGGGCCCTTCCCAGCCCGCCCCTCGAGCCAGGGATCAATCCCGCTTTGACCCACCCCTTGCGGCGGCCAAGGCTAGAGTCACCGCTTCCTCAGTCGTGGCGGCCGCCAGCGGCCGCTGGCCGGGATGCCCTCCGCCGGCCCGGCATCGGTCAGAGTCCTCCGAGCTGAACGACCATGAGCCGAGAGACACGACGGTCTTCCCCCTCTTCCCTTCTCGTCTGAACTTATGGGGTCGGGCCACCCGTTCCCCAATTTCCCAGGAAATGCCACTCACCTGCCCGTCGCTGACCAGCTCAGGATAGGTCCACCGGCCTGCCAGGCCACCAGGCCGCGTCGCTCCAGATCGGTCAGGATGGCCGTCACGCCTGTGCGGACCAGGTAGTACTGGCCAACGCCGGCGAAACTGAGCCCGATCCGAGTGGCCAGAGCGGCCATGAGGTCGTCGAGGGTCCTTGGCTGAGCCAGGACCTCCAGGACCATCCACCTCAGGCGGTCGAAGGCCTCCCGGTTGGCCGCCAACGACTCCGACAGGCCCTGACCGTCCAGAGCTTGGCCGTGTCCAGGCACGTACCGGCGGTAACGAGCAGCTACCGAATTCAGCGTCGCCAGCGAGGCCAGGGCCGCCTGGACGTCCACACAGAAGGGAACCCCGTGTTTGGCCAGGATCGCCGGCGGGAAGAAGGCGTCGGCCGTGAAAAGCACGCCGTCGTAGGCCAGCCCGACCTGACCGTAGGCGTGCCCGGGGAGGGGGACGACTTCGACCACGAGGCCCTCTCCGAGGTCGAGCCGGGCTGCTTCGGCGGGCAAGTCACGGACGTCGGCCACCGCCTCGGCCATGAAGAACTTGCTTTCCAGTTCGCCCCCGGGCAACGCCCCGGCGGCCAGGTAGATCGGCTCCCACACCGGGTTCCGGACGACCGTCGCCTCGAACGACGAGGCGTACACCGGGGCCCCCGTCCGGGCATGGAGGAAGCGGTCCCCGCCAATGTGGTCGGCATGGGCATGGGTGTTGATGATGGCTACGGCCTTCAGCCCCTGCTCGTTTAGAAGGCGGAGAACCTTCCGGGCTGAGCTCTCGTCCAGGCCAGGGTCGATGACGGCCGCCCGCCCACCGTCGGCCACAAGGATCCCGCTGTTGGTCGGCCCGATCAACCCCCAGACCCGGTCGGTCAATCGCTCTGGGACCACCAGAAGTCCCTCCTCCGGAAGGATTATGTCTCGAGGACCGGGGCCCCGCCCTCTCTAGGCCGATCCTCCGCCGGCGATGGGAGAGAGGATGACCACCTCTCCGTCACCATCGAGGAGGTCCTCCCGGCCGATCCGCCGGCCCTCAAAAAGAGCACCGATGGCCAGCTCCGGACGAAGACCAATGGCGCGGAGCAGATCGGCCAGGGTCAGCGGCCCGCCGGCGGCATAGATAAAGTCGTCGGACCGTCCTCCGGTCCCCTCATAGGCCCCGGCCGACACGTATTCCCGCAGATGCCCGGGGACCATCACCCGCAATCTCAACCTGGATTCCACCTTCCCCAGCAAGCTACCGGGGCCCATGGGGACCCCGGCAACCCTTATCATAAGCCCCGGATCTTGCCGGACTGCGCCAGGCTGTCGGCCTCCCGGTCGAG
This sequence comes from Bacillota bacterium, assembly GCA_036504675.1. Classification (NCBI taxonomy): domain Bacteria; kingdom Bacillati; phylum Bacillota; species Bacillota bacterium. Next base: position 9,879 of record DASXUT010000031.1, read on the forward strand.
ACCAAGCCGGCGAAGGGTGGCCACGGTCGGCCTGCCGTCGTTATCCCACCCGCGCTTGGAGTAGTACTCGTCGAGCAGGATGTCCAGTTTCTCCCTGGGGATATACTTTCCCTTCGCCGGGCCATCCGGCACCGGTTCCTCCATCCAGCGGACCGGCGGGTAATCCCACGACCTTCCGAACCCCTCAAGGTGCTTGAGGTTGAACGCCCGGGTCAGGTTCCAGACCCGCTCCGCCGCCAGCAAGAGATCCTTCCAGCTGTACTCCTTTCCGGTGACCAGGGGGAAGATCTCTTCGTAGTAGCGGAGGTCGAAGCCGATCTCCACCCACTGCAGACGACAGATTCCCAGGAGGTCGAAAAGCGGTCGGGTGTGCTGTAACTCGATGACCTTGTCGACCTTGCCTTCCAGGGTGTCCCGCCCGACCGCGACATCGTGGGTGATCGCCCAGGACCGGTTGTGGTGGCCGCCGACGTCGGCGGTCATGTAGGACAGCATCATCGCCGGGGCCCAACGGGGTTCGTACCCGCTGACCTCCAGCCCCTTGACGTGGATGGCGAAGCGCTCAGAACCCTTGTCGAACGCCTTGGCGGCCGCCCTGACCCCGTCGGCCAGGATCTGGCCGATGCCCTCCCGTCGGGCGATCTTGTCGAGCAGGTACTCAACCGACCCCGGGTCGCCGAAACGGATCTCTCGCCCGACCTCTGCTGGGCCGATGATCCCTCGTTCAAAGCATTCAATGGCGAAGGCGGCCACGTTGCCCCCGGAGATGGTGTCGATGCCCAGCTCGTCGCAGACGTAGTTCAAGTAGGCGACGTCCTCGATGGAACCGATGCCACAGTTGCCGCCAAGGAGGGCGATGGTCTCATACTCCGGCCCCTCCACGTAGACCTCGCGGCCGCCGCGAGTCGACCCCACGAAGGCCTTCGTCTTGGAGTACTTGCCGCACGGGATCGGGCAGCCGAAGCAGCCCTTGTCCGTGACCAGCAACCTTTCCCTGAGCTTCTGGCCGTTGATCTCCTTATGACCCTCGAAATAGGAGGTCTGGAAGTTCCGGGTCGGGAACGCCCCGACCTCGTTGACCCAGTCGGTCACCCCGGCCGTACCGTACGGGGTCCATTCCTTGAACCCCGGCTTGGAGAAGCAGGCCTCGTACATCTCTCGTCCCTTGGCCTCGACGCCCTTCGGGTCGGCCAGCGGGATGGTCCGCGTGCCGCGGACCGCGATGGCCTTGATCTTCTTGGAGCCGAGGACCGCGCCAATGCCCGTCCGTCCAGCCTGCCGGCCGAAGTCGTGAGACACGCAGGCGAAGTGAACCCGATTCTCCCCGGCCGGGCCGATGGTGGCGACCTGGAACTCCTCGCCCAGGTCGTCCTTGATCGCCCTTTCGGCCTCCAAGGCCCCCAGTCCCCAGTACTTCGAGGCCTCGACCATCTCGACCTTGTCATCGTCGATCTTGATCAGACTGGGACGGGCCGCCGCTCCCCGGATGACGATCGCGTCATAGCCGGCGTACTTGAGCTCGGCCGCCAAGTGCCCCCCCATGTTGGAGTCGCCGTAACCGCCCGTCGCCGGCGACCTGGAAGCCAGGGTAATCTTGCCACTCCCCGGCAGGAAGACCCCTGACAGCGGGCCGGAAGCCACCACCACCAGGTTGTCGGGAGACAGCGGCTCGACCCCCGGGTCGAGTTCATCGAACAGGATCTTGGCCGCGAACCCCCGGCCCCCCAGGAACTTCTCAGCCATCTCCTTCGGAGTCGGCTGGCCGGTGATCCGTCCCGACGAGAGATCGATCCGAAGGATCTTGCCTCCGTATCCGTTCATGAGCTCTCTCACCTCCGCCTACTTCGGGGCGACGATCTCGCCGTCGAGGTCCAGGATGGCATTGCGGGGACAGAGCCGGACACATTCCCCACAAAGGACGCACTTGATCGGAGCGACCCGGTCCGAGTGGGTGAAGAGGGTCTTGCTTTCGCAGGCCTCGACGCACAGCCCGCAGCCGGTGCAGAGGTCCGGCTTGATCTCATAGGCCTTTCCCTTCAAGCTGATGGCCCCCGCCGGGCAGACCTCCGCACACTTCCCGCACTGGTCACAGACCACGATCTGGTACTTGCCGGGGCTTGGGAAGCGGCCGCGAATCCTGATGGCCGACTTCTTGGGGTTCTGCTCCCCCAGGTTGTGTAGGGCGCAGATCATCTCGCAGACCCGGCACCCCGAACACAGGTCTTCGACCAATTTCAGCTTCAACCCCTTGGTCCTCCCTTCTGGCCGCGTTGGTGGCGGTCAAACGACGGACGGTTCGCGGATCAACTCCCCCCGGACGAACCTATCCAGGGTCAACATTGACACGTCAAGGCTGGTCTTCAGGCCGAGGATCAGCTCGGCCAAGAGGATGCCGGTCATCGGCGCCAGCATGAAACCGTGACCGGAGAAGCCGATGGCTTGGAAGAACCCCGGAACCTCGGAGACCTCGCCCAGGATCGGCTGGGCGTCTGGAGTCATGTTATAGAGGCCCGACCACTGTCTGACCACCCTGACCTCTCTTAGGATCGGCATGATCTCGGTGACCTTGGCCGCCACGTCCTCGAGGAATGACCAGGAGTGACCGATGTCGAAGCCCCTCGGCTCGTGCGGGTCGCCGACCCCCATGATGAAACTCCCGTGGGGGGTCTGCTGGCAGTAGAGACCGTGGGCGAAGGACATCACCATCGGTCCTTGAAGGGACCCGACCGGTTCGGTCACCAGAATTTGGTGCCGTTCCGAGTGGACCGGCAGTTCAACCCCGGCCATCCGGCCGACGACTTGGGAATAGGGCCCCGCGGTGTTGACGACGATGGGGGTTTCCACCTCGTCACCGTTCGACAAGACCACCCGCTTGTTTAGTCCGGTCATCGGGATGATAGCGGTCACCGCGGCAAACTTCCGGATGGTCACTCCCAACCTGGCCGCCGCCTCGGCGTAGGCCTGGACGGTCTTGAACGGGTTGAGGTGGCCGTCTTTGGGGCAAAAGGCCGCTCCGAGGAGCCCTTCAGGACTCAAATGGGGGACGATGGCCAGCGTTTCCTCCCGGGTGACCAGCCGGCTGGGGATGTCCAGCCGATTCTGAAGGGCGACGTTCTGCTTGAACTGCCGCCACTGCCGCTCGGTATAGGCCGGCATGAGGTAGCCACCTTGTTTGAATTCCAGGTCCCCATCGAAGCCAAGCTCCTCACCGAGGGTCTCGAATCTCTCGATGCTGCCCTTCGCCAGACGGCAGTTCATCTCCATGCCCCATTGCATCCGCACACCGGCACCGCATCTCCCGGTCGAACCGCTGGCGAGGGTGTTCTTCTCAAGGACGACGACCTTCCCGCACCCGCGGGCGGCCAGGTTATAGGCCACCGCGGTCCCATTGACACCTCCACCGATGATGACCACGTCTGCCGTGGATTTCACTCGCCCTCGCCCCTTTCGCGCTCCTTCCGAGCTTTGGCGAGGAGCCCGAGCTTGATCGGTTTGGTCGGGGGGCGGAAGGTGGACATGGGGATGTCTTCGATTTGCCCGCCGGTAGCTGCGGCGATCTCCTGAAGCAGCAGGAGCCGACACGTCCGCCCCTGGCATTGGCCCATCCCGCAGCGGGACAGCCGCTTGATCTCGTCGGGAGTCTTGTAACCCCGGGCGATCAGCCCCCTGACCTCATCGAGGGTGATGTCCTCGCAGCGGCAGATGATGGTGTCAGGACCCTTATCAGCCATGACGGTCCTCCTCAACCTTGATGTTCCGAGCCACCCAGGCCAGGTTCTTGGGGACGGCGACCCAGACCACGGCCGTCTCCTCCCTGGTCCGCGGCTTCAGGACCCTGACCACGCGGCCCCGACCGACCACCCGACCCTCCCGGTCCAGGGCCGAGACGACCTGGTCCTTCGCCGGCAGGGGAAGGAATTCATAGGCCATCTTGATCAAGGCCTCATCGGGCCCGAAGGTCTCGTCGACGACGAAGATCGCCAGCCCCGGACAGCGGGCGACGCATAGCCCGCAGCCGTTGCATTTCCCCCGGTCAAGGGCGGGGAGGTCGTTGATGTCGGCGAAGGGGGCGATGGCCCCCCGACGGCACGATGAAGCGCAAGGATCGCAGGGGATCCGCTGAAAGCATTCAAGGACGGCCGCCGGCCCCCCGGCCAGACGGGACGTATCCGGTCTGACCCTGGCGAGGTCGGCCTCGTCCGGCGCCCCGGAGCGGCGGAGGGCGTCGCTCGGCCCGGTCGCCTTGCCGCTCATCCCAGACCACCTGCCTTGCGCAATCCGGCCAACCCTGTGCGGATCCTCTCGCCGGTCGGCCCGGCCCGCAAGGCGGCCAACTCTTCCCGGGCAGCGGCCTTCTTATCGGCTACCCCGCGGTCATGCCCGAGGCTGGCCGCCGCGCACAGTCCGGCCAGGCGTCCCCCGACCATGGCCGCCGAGGCCTCCTCGACCCCGGACGAATCGCCGGCCACATAGACGTCTTCAACCGTCGTCCGCATGTCCTCGTCGTGCCAGGCCACGTGGCCACCCAGCTCCGGCAGGTAAACCATCTTGCAGCCGGCCTGCCACATCAATTCGCTCAGCGGGGTCAGGCCGGTCGCCAGGCAGATCACGTCGCAATCAACGGGCTCCTCGGTGCCCGGGAGCGGATGCCACTTCTCGTCGAGCCGCCAGACCACCGCCCCCTGGACCTCCCGTTCCCCCACGGCCTCCTTGACTGAATGGCCGGTCAGGATAGGCACCCCGGCCCGCCGGATCTTGGCCGCGTGGACCAGGTAACCCCCGATGAAGGGGGCCGCCTCGACCACCGCGGCCACCTCCACCCGGGCCTGGAGCAACTGATAGCTGACGATGAGGCCGATGTTCCCGGCTCCGACCATCAGCACCCGCTTTCCGGGACGCACCCCGTGGACGTTCATCAGCGTCTGGACGGCTCCGGCGCCGTACACGCCGGGCCGGTCATTACCGGCGAAAGGTAGCATGCGCTCGGCCGCCCCGGTGGCCATGATCGTCCGCTCCGCCCTCAGTCTGCTCAGCCCGTCCGGCGTCTCTAGATAAAGAACCTTGTCCGAGTAATAGCCAAGGACCGTCGAAGCCAGCCGGACCTCGATGCCGGGCTCCTCCTCCACCGCCGCCGCCAGCCTCCTGGCGATGACGAAGCCGCGCGTGCCGGCCTCCTGCCGACCCGATCCGAAGAATTTGTGGGTCTGCTTGATCAGTTGGCCGCCGAGACGCTCGTCACGTTCGATCAAGGCGACAGTCGCCCCTTGCCTGGCGGCGGCCAGAGCGGCGGACAGGCCGGCCGGTCCCGCGCCGACCACGGCGATCTCCACCGAGTTCATCGAATTTCACCGTGCCCTTCCTGGCGCTCGACGCGCATCCCCTCGTGCAGGGGTTCCGCGCAGACGCGCACGTTGGGCGTCCCGTCGACGACCATCAGGCAAGACGAGCAATTGCCAATGGCGCAAAAAAAGCCCCTCGGTCGGTGGAGCCGCGGGCTTACTCTCAGTACCCTGACTCCTGCCGCGTGCAGGGCCGCGGCAATCGGCTCTCCCTCATGACCGACCAACTCTCGGCCCTCGAACGTGAACCTCACCGGCCGACCCTTGTTGAACTCCAGGATCGGGTGGTCGATGATCCGCATGGATTGATCCCCTCGATTCGCTCTTGACGAATGCCGAGACGTGACCCGACATACCCAAAAGAAATCATTTCGTCCCCGGGTCGAGTAATCCTGCGTTGCCCGGTCAAACCTACTCTGGCAGGCTTTCGCCACTCTTGGGACGATTCGAGAACCGGCCCATCAAGACCCGGCGGAGGGGTGCTGGAATGCCCGGTGCCGACAACCGGAAAAACGCTCCCGACAAGGGCCTGACCTGGACCATTAACGCCGCTCGGCGCCTCTGGCGGCAGTTCGCCCGCCGCCGAGGACACCGCCCGGCCGCCTTGACGGCCGGGGTGGCGCTGGTGGCCGCAGTCGGGCTCTTGACCGTGGCCGTCCGTCTGGTCGGGCCGCCCCTCCTGAAACGCGGCCTTCCAGCCGGCAACGTGCTGATCGCCCCGACCACACCGAACGCCCAGAAAGCGGCCCAGGCCGCCGCCAGGGTCCGCGGCGCCCGACCGGTGGTGGTGGTCTCCATCGGGAACACTATCGTCGTCGGACTCGACCCCAAGGCCACCCCGGCAGCCAGCATCCCTCGGGTCGTCGAGGGAGTCCGCCGGGCCCTGGGGCCGTTCCCCCGCGACGAGGGGGCCATCAATGACCCGGCCAATCCAAGTATCGCCCAAGTTTACGCGACGACCGACGCCGCGGCCGTGCAGGGGCTGACCTCTCTGGCCCAACACTTGAACGGTGGGGCCCCCCTGGCCTCGCTGATAGGCGACCTAATCCCGCTGCTCCGGACGGCGGCGGGGGCGCCCTGAACTCCCCACCGCCGGACTACCGTCACTCGAACACGTCAGGTTAATGCGGCCGATGACGCAAATCGGTCGGGCGCCGCCAGATGGTGGCGCCCGACCTGGTCGTTGCCTTAGCCCGCCTTGATGACCATGGTTCGGTGCCGCGCTTCGGCGCGGTCAGTTTTCCCCGAGGTAGACCCGGCGGACCATCTCGTTCCGCCGCAGGGCCGCAGCCATGTCGTGGAGGGCGATAGCCCCCGTCTGGATGACATAACCACGGCTGGCGACCTGTAAGGCCTGGTGGGCGTTTTGTTCAACCAGGAGGATGGTCGTCCCCAACCGGTTGAGTTCACCGATGATGTCGAAGATCTGCTCCACGAGGACGGGAGCCAACCCCATCGACGGTTCGTCGAGCAGGAGGATCTTCGGGTTCATCATCAGGGCCCTCCCGATCGCCAGCATCTGTTGCTCCCCGCCCGAGAGAGTCCCGCCCTTCTGGCCCAGTCTTTCCTTGAGCCGCGGGAAGAGGGCGGCGACGCGCTCTAGCCCCCTGGTGACCTCGGCTCGCGTCGGGCAGACGAACGCCCCCATCTCGAGGTTCTCGCGGACCGTGAGGCGGGGGAAAATCTTCCGCCCCTCGGGGACGTGACCGACTCGATGGTTGGCGATGACATGGGGCGGCAACCCATCGATCCTCTGCCCTTCCAGGTAGACCTCTCCTTGCCTGGGCCTGAGCAAACCGGAGATGGTCTTGAGGGTGGTCGACTTGCCCGCCCCGTTCGACCCGATCAAGGTGACGATCTCGCCTTGGTCGACCGTCAACGAGATTCCCTTGACCGCGTGGATGACCCCGTAATAGGTGTGCAGGTTGCGCAGCTCAAGCAAGGCCACCGGCGATCACCCCCTGACTGGCGGCCCCGCGGCCCAGGTAGGCCTCGATCACCCGCGGGTCGCGCTGGACTTCCTGGGGCGTGCCCTCGGCGATCTTGACCCCGTAGTCGAGGACGGTCACCCGCTCGGAGATGCCCATGACCACCTGCATGTGGTGCTCGATGAGGAGGATGCTGATCCCCAGCTCGTCGCGGAGGCGCCGGATCAGGGCCGTCGTCGCCTCCGTCTCCTTCGGGTTCATGCCGGCCGTGGGTTCATCCAGGAGGAGCAGTTTCGGCCGGGAGGCCAGGGCCCGGGCGATCTCCAGGCGTCGCTGATCACCGTAGGCCAGGTTTCGGGCCAGTTCGTCTCCGCGTCCCCGCAGGCCGCAATAGGCCAGCAGTTGAACGGCCCGCTTGACGGCCTCCTTCTCCTCCCTGGCCATCCGGCGTGAGTTGAAGAGCACGTCGCCGAGCCCCGCGAGGAGGCGCGCGTGCATCCCGACCAGGACGTTCTCGACGGCGGTCATCGTCGCGAAGAGCCGGATGTTCTGGAAGGTCCGGGTGATCCCGAGGTTGGTGATCTGGTCCGGCGTCCGGCCGTGCAGAGAATGACCGTCAAAGACCAGTTCGCCAGAGGTGGCCGGGTTTATCCCGGTGACCAGGTTGAAGAACGTCGTCTTACCCGCCCCGTTCGGCCCGATGATACTGGCGATGATCCCTCTCTCCAGGACGAAATCGAGGTCGCTGACGGCCGTCAGGCCGCCGAAGCGTTTGGCCACCTTCCTGGCTTCAAGCAAGGCCACGGCCATCACCCCCAAGCGGGGCGGCGGGTGACCCTGGTCCGACCACAGCCCCGCCCCTCCCGCCGTGCCCCTCGATGGCCGGTCCCTCTCCTGGAACCCCCGCTCCCGGCAGCGGCGGACCCGTCGACGTCGGCGTGTCGACATCCTCCCCCGCGGCCTGTTCGAGCTCGTGCTTCCGGCGTTCCGCCGGAATCAAACCAGTTGGTCGGTAGATCATCATGATGATGAGGATCAGCCCGAAGACCAGTTTCTCGTACTTGGCGATTTCGAGCTGCGTCGGCAGCTTCAGGATCCCCGAGTTGCGCAGCTGGCTGAACCAGTCCGAGAGGGACTTGAGCACCTGGAGTTGAAGGACGACCACGCAGGTGGCTCCGATCAGGGCTCCAGGGATGCTCCCCATCCCGCCGAGAATGACCATCGCCAGGACCCCGATGGACTCCATGAATGAGAAGCTCGAGGGGTCGATGAAGGTCTGCTTGGAGGCGAAAACGGCGCCCATGGCCCCGGCAAAAGACGCCCCCATGGCGAAGGCGAGGAGCTTCATCCGGACGACCGGAACGCCCATGGCCGCGGCCGCCGTCTCGTCCTCCCGAATGGCTTCCCACGCCCTCCCGATGCGGGAGCGCTCGAGCCGCCTGGCCACGGTGATGACCACCAAGACGATCAGGAGGACGAGGAAGTAATAGTGGATGCCTTGGGAAAGCTTCAGGCCGAAGATGGCCGGCGCCTGAACCGGGCTGATCCCGTTGGGTCCATTGGTGATGTTGATCGGTTTGTCCAGGTTGTTCAAGACGATCCGGATGATCTCCCCAAAGCCGAGGGTGACGATGGCCAGGTAATCGCCTTTGAGGCGGAGCACTGGGAGACCGAGGAGGATGCCGGCCGTGGCCGCGGCCATCACCGCCAAGACGAGGAACAGCCAGAACCAGTCGCCGTTCAGCGGAAAGCTGACCACACTCTTGGCGATGAAGTTGCCGGCCTGGCTGGAGCCGAAGATCCCCCAGACATAGGCCCCGGTAGCGTAAAAGGCCACGTAGCCCAGGTCGAGTAGGCCGGCGAACCCGACCACGATGTTCAGTCCCAAGGCCAGAGCCATGTAGATTCCGACCTGGATGGCCACATCCAGGTAGTACCGGTTGAGGAGACCGATCCCCGGGAGGAGGACCCCCAGGGTCACGACGGCCATGGCCAGCTTGTACCGGTTGTCGAAGCGGGCGTAATAGATGGCCAGAAGGGATCCGATAAAGACGAGGAAGGCGATGACCGACCTTGGAATCGCGGCCACAACGGCCGTCGTCAGGACGATCAGGCCGGCGACGGCCAGGGGCTTTTCGCTCATCCTACCCCAGATCCGGTCGAACAGGGCGACTAGGATACTCACGGCCGTCACCTCCTAAGCTTTCTCGTGGACGGTCTCGCCCAGGAGACCGCTGGGTTTGAGGATCAGCACGAGGATCAGGATGACGAAAGCGATGACGTCCTTGTATTCAGCCCCGAAGGCCCCACGGGTGAAGACTCCAAGATAGGCTGAGCCGAGCGATTCGATCAGGCCCAGCAGGACGCCGCCAAGCATGGCCCCGGGAATGCTGCCGATGCCGCCGAAGACGGCCGCGGTGAAAGCCTTGATCCCCAAGATGAAGCCGACGTACGGATGGATCAGGGTGTACTGCATGGCGAAAAGCACCCCAGCTGCGCCACCGAGGGCCCCGCCGATGAGAAAGGTCAGGGTGATGACCACGTTCACGTTGACCCCCAGCAGGCTGGCGGTGGCTTGGTCCTGGGCGACCGCCCTGAGGGCCCGCCCCATCCGGGTCCGGTTGACGAAGGCGGTCAGGCCGAACATGATCGCCAGGCACACGGCCACCAGGATGATCGTCTTGACCGGCAGGTCGACCAGACTCGAGAGCCCAAGCGTCTGCCGGTAGAGAACCGGAGTGCTCAGGTAGAACGCGTTTCTCCAGAGGCCTTCGAAGAGGCGCACGGCGTCCTGGAGAAAGAAGGAGACGCCGATCGCCGAAATCAGCGGGACCAGCCTGGAAGCCCCGCGGAGGGGACGGTACGCCACCCGCTCCATGCCCGCCGCCACGGCCCCCGCAAAGGCCATCGCGAAAAGGAGGGCGATGATTAGGGAGACAAAGGCCGGCATCGCCGCCAGAAGCCCCGACGACTGCAGGATGAGGAGGGCTTCGGTTCCGGCGAAGGCCCCGATCATGAAAATCTCGCTGTGGGCGAAGTTGATAAACTCGAGGACCCCGTACACCATGGTGTAACCAAGGGCGACCAGGGCGTACACGAAGCCCAGGGTCAATCCATCGATGATGACCTGGGGCAGCATGGATAGGGATTCCTGCATGGGCAGACGTCCTTTCCAGGCAAGACGAGGGGGCCACGGGCGCCCCCTCGTCAACCCGCCTTCAAACTTACGGCTTGCCCGAGAGTTCCGCGGCGAGTTCGCCCGGATACTTCTGCGCCTTGATCTCGAAGATGTAGATCTTGGCCTTCAGGTTGTCGCCCTTGGAGTCGAACTCCACCGGGCCGACGACCCCGCTATAGACGACCTTGCGCACCTGGGTCGAGACGTCGACCCGAGCCGGCAGCTTGCCGCCGGCGGCCTTGATCGCCGCCTCGATGGCCAAGAGGCCGATGTTGGTCGAGTCGTAGCCATAGGCTGAGTAGGCCCCGATGTCTTTGCCGAACTCGGTCTTGTACTTCGCGGCAAAAGCCTTGCCGGCGTCGCTCTTGGTCACGTCGCCCGCGGCCGTCGTATAGACCACTCCGACCGCATCCTTGCCCGCGATATCGACCAGGCCCTTGTCATCGATCCCGTCGGCTCCCATGAAGTAGGCCGTAATCTTCTTCTCCCGGGCCTGTTTGATCAGCTGGCCAGCCTCCGGGTACATGCCTCCGTAGTAGATCAAGTCCGGCTTTTTCACCTTGACCTGATTGAGGACTGAACTGAAGTCGACCTCGCCCTGGGTGATTCCCTCAAAGCCGAGGACATTGACGCCGATGGCGGCGGCCTTCTTCCGAAACTCATCGGCGACACCCTGCCCGTAAGTGGTCTTGTCATGAATGACAAAGACCGACTTGGCCTTCAGTGTCTCCGCCGCGTACCTTGCTCCCCAGGGACCCTGGAAGTCGTCGCGACCGCAGATCCGGTTGACGTTTGGCAAACCGCGGTCGGTGACCTTGGGGTTGGTGTTGGCCGGGGAAACCTGAGTCAGGTTGTCCTTGGCGTAAACCTCGGAGGACGGAATGGCCACACTGGAATTCAAGTGTCCGACGACCAGCAGCACCTCTTTGTCGGCGATGAGCTTTTCGGCTACGGCCACGCCCACCTTGGGGTCGGCCTGGTCGTCCTGAGGGACGAACTGGAGATCGAAGCCGAGCTTCTTGAACTTCTCCTGGTTCTCCTCGACGGCCATCTGGACACCCAATTTGATGGCCTCGCCCATCGAAGATTGCGACCCGGAAAGCGGACTCACACTGGCCACCTTGATGACCTTTGGTTTGGCGGCGCACCCAGTCATGGCCGTAACGGCAACCAGGGCTGCGATGACCGGAAGGATGAGCCATCTGCTCTTCCGCATGGAAAAATTCACACCTCCCCACGGCAGTTGGACCCCTTTTCCCCGCCAGGAACGGATGGACGGCTGCTTGGCTCCGCCGGTTGCCCCCTTTCGGGCCCCTCCTTTGCCAGCCGAGAGGCAACTCCGGGATGGTTATCCACCGATTCTATATTACAGCAATCATCGGAATTTCCTGCCACGCAGCGGCTGGGCGAGGCACTTTTGGGCATCTCGGGGGTCGAGGGCCATCCGGTCAATGGCGGTCAAAAGACAAAAAAAGAGTCCGCAAGAGCGGGCTCACTTGTGTCCTCCTTCGAAGACAGCGCGTTGCGATGGGATCCCTGGAGATATCCCGGAGGCCAAGCCGGGAGGTTCCCGGGAGAGCCGGGCTCCCGGAAAGGGGTTCCCCTCAGAACCTCAGTGACAAGTCGAGCAGTTGTGGGAACCGCAGCCCGAGCACCCGCCCCCGGTAGGCTTGCCTTCGCCGTTCCGGCCGCCGGTGGAGAAGGTGGAGAAGACACGGCTCAGTCCGGCGTGGCCGCAGCCCGGGCAGACCAGAGGTCCGCCCTTCTCCCCCATCGAGCACAGCTCTTCCACTCTGCGTCCGCACCGGGGGCACTTGAACTCATAAATCGGCATTCACCGACAGTCCCCTTTCGATCGACGATGGCTCTCCAAGGACGGCGCCGAACCGCCGTTGCCGGCGGCCGCTTCCCGCGCCTCGGTGACCAGAGCCTCGAGCATCTCGATGACCTCGCTGGTGTCCCCGGCCCCGGTATAGATCACCGGTTGACTCGGTAGTTGGTCCATCATCTCCGCCGAGCCCTGGGCATACAGCTTGATCGCCCTTACGGTCCGTTTGAGTTCCAATTTGACGCTGGTTTTGAAGCCCTTTCGAGCGTAAGCTCGGACGAGTTTTCTCCTCTCGGGCCCTTTCATCTCCAACAGACGGTCGAGGTAGTCGGCGGCCTCGACGATTTCTCTGAATCTCTCTCGGAGGAAGTCGACCCGCAAGAAGTTGGTCATGGTTTGACCTGGTTCGCTCTTGCCGGCCAGATTTCCTGTCGGCAGGCACTGTTCCAGACCGCCCGTCACCCAGGAATCTCAAATCATTCTAACATAAAAAGGCCTGCTAAACCCAATACTAACGATGTCAAAGGAGGTGGTGTCATTGGCCCAGTTCACGAATCGGCCAAAGCTCCTACCTGACGAGGTCCGCGATCGCTTCAAGTACGAAATCGCCGAGGAGATCGGGCTGCTCGACCAGATCGAGTCGGTCGGGTGGCCGGAGATGCCCTCCAGGGAATGCGGCCGCATCGGAGGCAGGATCGGCGGCAACATGGTCAAGGTCATGATCCGCTATGCGGAGCAGTCCCTCTCGCAGGGCCGAAAGTAATCCCATGAAGACACACTCGACGGGTTAACCCGTATCGGCGGGCGGCGACGCCCGCCATTTGTTTTTCTAAGCGCCCCACTGGACCAGCCGCTTGGCGCCAGGTCGGGCCAGTCGGCCACCAGGACCAACACAAGGGCCGCCGGCGAGGCGGCGGCCCCAAGACGAAAACCTGTCCATTCGTCCGCCACCCCTGGTTATCTTATCCAGCGATGACCGGGATCATATCCTCCTGAGTCCTGAGGGCCAAAGCCTCCTCAGCCGCCCTTCGGCCGCAGTCGATGAACAGCTCCTGGTGATCGAGGTCGATGACACTGGCCGCGGAGAACTGGGGTCGGATGACCAGGTCGGCGGTCTCCGGGCGGGCCGCATGGTTGGCTCTTTGCATGATCTCGATGGAGCGCAGGATGATCTGAAAGATGCCGCTGGGGACCCTCGGCGCCGGCGCTGTTCCGGAGAGATCCACCGCGATGACCAGGTCCGCCCCCATGGCTCTGACGACGTCCGAAGGTACGCTGTTGAGCAGCCCGCCGTCGACCAGGAGCCGTCCGTCTAGGCGAACCGGAGAGAAGATGCCAGGCACAGCGCAACTGGCCCGGACCGCGTCGACGACGCGGCCCTCGTTGATGGCCAGGACCTCCCCGGTGATGACGTCCACCGAGACGGCGGCAAAGGGGACCCTCAACTGGTCGAAGGTCTTCTCCCCAAGGAGCTGAGAGAGCTGAGCCTCGAGGCCGTTGGCGGTGACGACACCCTCGCGCGGGACCGTCAGGCGGAGAAGGTTGCGCCATCTGACCCGTTCGGCCGACCGGCGGATCTCGTCGACCGTCAGGCCGGCCGAGTAGAGGGCTCCGATGATGCTTCCAACGCTGGTGCCGGCGACGTAGTCGACGGGCATGCCGCGCTCCTCGAGGACCGCCAGCACCCCCAGGTGAGCCAGTCCCTTAGCCGCTCCGCCGCCCAGCGCGAGGCCCACTTTCTTCCTGACCACTGGCCACCTCCCCTTCCCCGGCCCTAGACCACTGTAGTGACGACAGCCGACTTTGGTTTGTTCCGAAGCCAGGTCGGGGTCCCCGCGACAATGATCTGGCGCCCAGAGTATCGGAAGAGGCTTGTCCCGCGATTAGGAAAAAATGGGTCGGGCCCCGGCCCGGCCCACCTGATTTAGTCAAAGATTTACCCCGATTGCGCCCGCAAGCAAGCCCACCGCAGAGCCAATCAAGGTCCGCTGGGTGATGGCCAGCGCATTCAGGGGTTCGGGGAAGAGGACCAGACTTACAAGGACCGAAGCGACAACGTAGAGCGCCCCGGTGGCTGCCCCGTGGATCCAGCCGGCCCAGCGGCCCTTCATCCCGGCGTACCCCGAGCCTACGGCAATGCTCAGGAAGCCGACGCCCCCCATGATCGACGGCACGCTTTCTTGGGCGATGGTCGTCTTCAACATGACCGCCCCAAGAACCGCCGAGCAGACCAAGGAGGCAAGGTAGCCGACGACCACCCCGACCAGGACGGAGTCCCAACGGAATACCTTCCTCGGACCGACTTCCTCGACCCGGACTTTTCTTGCCACTTGCCGCCCACCCCCGAGAGGCTACGATTTGCCTTCCGGGGCTAATCTATTTTTTGCCTCCTTTCCATATGTCAGGGCGGCTAGCTAGCGGTCCCCCCAGCCGAGGGCTTGGGCCAAAACCTCCACCGTGTGTCGGACGGAGACGAAGTGCCCGGCGACGACCAGTTCCTGAGCCAGCTGGAGGCGGCAAGCCGGGCAACCGGTGGCCACCAGGCCGGCCCCGGTGGCGATGATCGCCTTGGCCTTCCGTTGCCCGATCTTTCTGGCCGTAGCCGCGTTGAAAAGGGCGAACGTTCCGCCGGAGCCACAACACCCGGCGGGCTCGCTCATCTCTTGGAACCGCGCTCCGGGGATTGCCGCGATGAGGGTCCTCGGGTCCTGGCGGACCCCCTGAGCCTGTGCCAGGTGGCATGGGTCATGGTAGGTCACTGTGAGCGGCGAGGAACTTGGCGGCTCCCTCAACAGTCTCCGCCAGTCCCCCGCCCCTCGACAGAGGAACGTGCTGACGTCGACGACCGCCGCGGCGGCCGTTTTGGCCGCCTCTTTCTCCCTTCCCTGGAGCAACTCCGGATAGGTCTTCCAGGCCTCGGCACAGCTCGGACAGACGAATAGGAGGGGCGATCCGGAGGCCACCTGGCTCCCTTGGCCCCTGACCCGGGCGAGCCAATCGAGGTTGCGACGGGCCGTTTGGGCCGTCCCACTGATCTCCCCATTGACGTAACGTGGCATCCCACAGCAACCTTCGTCGATTCCAACGACGACCCTTATCTTGGCCGCCAGCAGTACATCAATGGCCGCGAGACCAAGACTCGGGAGCATGTAGTTGACTAAACAGCCCAGCCAAAGCAGGACTTCCCCCTGGGCCCCGGTTGGCGTGAAGCTAAGCGAGTTGGTCCTTCGATCGGCTGTCCCGATTACTCCCCGCCTTTCCCGGCGTCGCAAACCTGAAGTCAGACTCCGACCACTCGGGCGTGGATAATAATGGCCGGTTGGGAGGCGCAACCGCCAGAGGCCGCCGGCGGTCGGAGGGCCCGCAAAAGCGACCCTCCAGAACAACCCGCCGAGGCCGGCCAGGCCAGCAGCCGCGCGGCGATCGCCGGCGACCTTGAGGATGGCCGTCTTGGCCAGGCCTCGCCCTCGGCTCTGGTTCAACATCTCCCTGGCCATGGCCATGATCAAGTCCGTCCGGACCCCTGAGGGACAGGACGCTTTGCACGACTTGCAGACGAGGCAGAGCCCAATCGCCTTTTCCACCTCCGGCGTCGGGGCCAACCGCCCGTCGGCCAACGCCTCGATGAGAATCAGCTTCCCCCGGGCGACGGAGAACTCCGTCCCCTCCTCCCGATAAATCGGGCAGACCGCTTGGCAAAAGCCGCAGCGCATGCAGCGGGCGAGTTCGTCCAGGAGGCTCCGTGGGCCGATCTCGCTCATCGGCTTCCCCCCTCCGACGCGGGGGGGAGGACCTTCCCCGGGTTGAGCACGCCACGCGGGTCGAGAGCCGTCTTCACCCGGCGGAGGAGGTCGATTCCGACCGGCCCGAACTGGGCCATCATGAACGGTCGCTTGGCCAGACCGATGCCGTGTTCCCCGGTCAGCGTCCCCCCGAGCCCCAGCGCGGCGGCGAAGATGTCGGCCACGGCCGCCTCAGCCCGCTTCATCTCCTCCGGGTCGCGCCGGTCGGTGAGAATCGTCGGGTGGAGGTTGCCGTCACCGGCGTGCCCGAAGGTCCCAATCGGGAGGTCGTGTTTCTTGGCAATCCTCTCGACGGCTCGGACCATCTCAGGGATCCGGCTTCGCGGCACCGTCGCATCCTCGAGGAAGATCGTCGGTCTGACCCGGGCCAGGGCCGACACGGCCGTCCGCCGGGCGGCCCAGATCTTATCACGTTCGCCGGATTCGGTAGCTACCCGCACGTCGCTCGCACCCACCGCCCGGCAGGCTCGCACAACCCGCTCGCCCTCCCGGGCTACGCTCTCCGGGGCCCCGTCCACCTCGATCAGGACCACCGCCCCGGCTTCTGTCGGCAGGCCGCAGGCCGAATAGGCCTCGACCGCCCTGATGGTCAGGTTGTCAAGGAGCTCAAGGGTGGCCGGTACGACCTTGTCGGCGACGATCCCGGCCACGGCCGCCGCCGCAGAGTCGATGGTCTCAAACACGGCCAGCACCGCCCGGCGCGCCTCCGGCAGCGGCAACAGGCGGACGGTGATCTCGGTGATCACCCCCAACGTCCCCTCCGACCCGACCATCAAGCGAAGGAAGTCATATCCGGAGACATTCTTGACCGTCTTTCCCCCGAACCTGGCTACCCGGCCCTCCCCAGTCACCATCTCCAGTCCCATTATGTAGTCGCGCGTCACGCCATACTTGAGGCCGCGCAGCCCCCCAGCCCCCTCAGCAACATTGCCTCCCAAGGTAGATACGGCCATGCTACCAGGGTCCGGAGGATAGAATAACCCTCGTTCCTCAACCATCTTATGTAGCTGCGCAGTCACCACACCCGGCTCCGCGGTGGCTGTGAGATTGGCTTCGTCGACTTCAATCACTCGCGACAGACCGTTAAGGGCCAGGACGACCGCGTCCTTGCGGGCGACCACTCCCCCGCTGAGGCTGGTCCCGGCCCCCCGGGGAATGACCCCAAACCCACCCTCCGCGCAAAAACCAACCACCGCGGCGACCTCTTCCCGCGTGCCCGGGCGAACGACCGCCAGCGGCGCCTCACCGCCCAACCCCGGAGTCGCATCCTCGGCGTAGACGAGCGTCAGATCGCCGCTGAAGACCTGGCCCCACGGACACAGCCGGCGAAGTTCCGCGACGACCTGTCGACCCTTATCCACCCCTCCCGCCCCCTTGACTGCTTCTACTCTTCGTGGGGTGATTCGCTTCGCCGCCTCCCTCACCTTCATCGCCTCCGTCACGGCAAGAAAAACCGCCCGGCCACCTTCCGGAGGGGCGGCCGACCGGTT
The DNA here is from genome assembly GCA_036504675.1 of Bacillota bacterium. Classification (NCBI taxonomy): domain Bacteria; kingdom Bacillati; phylum Bacillota; species Bacillota bacterium. Next base: position 27,445 of record DASXUT010000031.1, read on the forward strand.
TCACCTGTACCAGCCCCACTCGTTGCCGCGTTATGACAATGACGCGAGGACATAACGCGGCGCTTGGTCACGGAATAGGAAGAAGGAGCCTTTCGGCCCCTTCTAGCGTGCGGATACTCTAGCCCTTGTCGGCCATGTTTTCCTCGGCGAATCCAACCATCCGCTTGACCATCTGCCCGCCGATCTTTCCCACGTCGTGAGTCGTCATGTTTTCCCAGCCCTTGCGGCGGATCTTCTGGTCCAGCCCAAGTTCAGCAGCAACTTCCCACTTGAAGCGGTCGAGCGCGGATTCGGCTTCCGGACGGGCCAACTCGCGGTTATCATCCATCGCCGACACCTCCTGGCCGCGTGAGTGAAGCACCGCAGCAAGGGTAGTGTTCCCCGTCTATGGGGGCGGGCATTATGTCACATCTTGGTACGCGGCGACATTCAGCAAGACGGTCACAAACACGGCCAGTACTGACGATGAATGGTCTTAATGGCCTCCAGACGCTGTTCGATGGCTTGTGACATTCCGTCGACCGGCGGAGCGATAGGATCAGTCACCGGAAGGTCCGTACCGAGGAGCTCGTTGGCCACCGCCAAGAGACTGACGGGGAGGACCTCCAGGTTGTAACCGCCCTCCAAGACGGCCAACACCTTCGGCCCCGGATTCGGAAGAAGGGAGACGATCCGTCTCGTGAGGCGACCGAACCCTTCCGAAGTGAGCTCCATGTTGCCCATGTAGTCGGCGAAGTGCGAGTCCTGGCCGGCCGAGACGATGACCAGCTCCGGTGCGTAGCGGTCGGCTATTGGCAAGAGCACCTCGTCGAACAGCCGCTCGTAGGCCCGATTGCCGGCGCCGGACGGGAGCGGGGCATTGATGGTGTACCCCTCGCCCTCCCCCACCCCCACGTCGCTCAACCAGCCGGTTCCCGGGTAGGCCGGGCTCTCGTGGACGGAGAAGAAAAGGACCCCTGGTTCACCGTAGAAGGCCCGCTCTGTCCCGTTGCCGTGGTGGACATCCCAGTCAACGATCAGGATTCGGGCAAGACCGTGCTCCTTCTGGGCATATCGAGCGGCGATGGCCACGTTGTTCAGAAGGCAATACCCGGTTCCGGCGTGCTTTTCGGCGTGGTGGCCGGGCGGCCTTACCAGGCCCAGGGCATTGTCGAGGCGACCGGCCATCAGCTCGTCAACCGCCGACAGGCAGCCACCAGCGGCCAGTATGGCCACGGCATAGCTTTCCTTCGTCACCTGGGTGTCAATGGTCATCTGCCCCCCTCCGCCGGCGGCGTAGCCGGCGAGGAAGGCCAAGTACTCCGGCGAGTGCACCGCGGCCAATTCATCCGGGCAGGCGGACCGCCGCTGGACCTCGGTGAACTGCTTCCGCAGGCCGACTCGCTCGAAGTATTCCAGCGTCCTGGTCAGCCGCTGGGGGCACTCCGGCCAACTGTCCGGGGCGTGCAGCAGGAAATCGGGGTGATAGACCAGGCCAGTGCGACGCAACCGTTAGCCCCCTTCGCCCTTCCATCGGCAAGGGTCACCGTTCAGTCCGAGACTCCACCGGGAGAGGGTCTCCATTACGTCGTGATTGGTCAGATCCAGGTGGATCGGGGTGACCGAGATCAGGTTGTCCCTGATCGCCCCGACGTCAGTATCGGCGCCGCCGGCCAGCGCCAGGTCCTCGACGACCAGCCAGTAGTACAACTTGCCACGGGGGTCAAAACGCCGTTCAAAGATGTTTTCATAAGGGCGCTCCCCCAGGCGGGTCAGGGCCACACCGGCAATCTCCTCGGGGCTCAGCGGAGGGACATTGATGTTCAGCAGGGTCCGCTCGGGCAACCCTCGCCTGACCACCTCCCCGGCCACGTGGACCGCGAAGTTCGCGGCGACCGTGTAGTCCAGGTACTCAAAGGCAGTCATCGATACGGCGATCGAGGGGATCCCCAGAATGACTCCCTCGAGGGCGGCCGAGACCGTCCCGGAATAGAAGACGTCGGTGCCCAGGTTCGGGCCCCGGTTGATACCTGAGACGATGATGCCGGGTGCCTCCGGGAGGATGGCCTTGACCCCGAGCTTGACGCAGTCGGCCGGGGTCCCGCTAACGGCGAAGGCCCGCCCCGGCGTCTTCCCTTCGAGTTGAACCTCCTCCACTTGAAGGGGGTGGTGGATGGTGATGGCATGCCCGCTGGCGCTGCGTTCGCGATCGGGGGCGACGACATAGACCTCGCTCCCCGGGACCGCCTCGAAAGCGACCTTCAGAGCCTGGATCCCATCGGCTCTGATTCCGTCGTCGTTGGTCAGAAGGACGATCATCGGGGCTCGCGGGGGGCCGTGGACAGTCTGGTGACCAGACCGGCAACTTTTCGGCGCAACTGTTCAGTGTTCACCGGATCGAAGGCGACGCTGAATCTCAGCAAGTCACCTTCCCGGAGTTCGGCCGGGAGGCAGGAAGTCGGCCACTCGACCGGGGCCTGTCCCGGCCCCACTCTGAGCAAGGAGACATCCCCGCCCAGCCGTTCGACGACCGCCCTGGTTTCAATCAATCCCTTGTTCCCTCCCAACGGCCGGGCGGCTTTCCTCTCGTCCGGCCTCGCTCCTATTCTAACACCCAGGCTAAGCGGTTTAACCCACCAGACATTCGGCGGCGCAGGCCCCTGCCCCTCCCGCGGGACGGCGAAGACGTCCCCCCGCGGCAAGCTCGCCGGTCACCGTCTGGCGGCGCGTTCCCGAGAGATCACCCGGGGCTCGCGGCCGGCCAGCCAATCCCCGATTCCGGCGAGGACTTCCCCGCTGTCGTTGACCAACACCCTCGGTCCGGGCAGGGACTTCAGGAACTTCTCGCCGTAGGAGGTCGCGCCGGCCCCGACCCTCCCGTCGAGGACCACCACCGCGCCCCGGTCGCTCCTCGAGCGAATCAACCGGCCGAAACCTTGCCGGAAGCGAATCACCGCCAGCGGCAAGAACAGCTGGTTGAAGGGAGAACCGCCAGCCTCCCGGATGGCCTCCGCCCGGGCCTCGAGGACAGGGATGTTCGGGGGCCAGAAGGGCAGTCTGACGATGACCACGCAGCTTAGGGCTGGCCCCGGGATGTCAACCCCCTCCCAGAAACTGGCCGTCCCCATTAGGACTGCCCGAGGGTCGTGCTTGAAGTCTTCGATGAGCCGGCTACGGCTGCCGTCGAGGCCCTGAGCGAAGGGACAGACATCCAGCTTCTCCAAGTCCGGCTTGGCCAGCCGGTAAACCTCCCTGAGCAGTCGATAGGACGTGAACAAGACCATGGTCCGACCGCCGGTGACCTCCGCCAGGTCGACCACGAACCGGGCGATGCTCGGCGCGACCTCTTCTTCCGACTGGTCATGGACTGTGGGCAGATCTCTGGGAAGACATAATAACGCCTGCCGACGGTAGTCGAAGGGTGAATCCACCGCCACCGTCTCCACTTCTTGATCCCCCTCGTCGAGACCCAACCGTCCGCAGAAGTGGCTGAAGCTCCCAGCCACCGAAAGGGTCGCTGAAGTCAATATGACGGCCTGACAGCGACTGAAGAGTCGGTCCCGGACCAGTGGACCGATGGCGACGGGAGCCGCCCTGAGGCGCCCGATGGTCGCCCCGGGACGGCGTTCCATCTCTATCCAATAGACATAATCGGCCGCATCACCCCGGGAGAAGAAAGCCAGGCGGTCGGCCGTCTCGACCAGACCGGCGGCCGCCGCACCCGCCTCGTCGACCAGAGGGTGGGCCTTGAACCAACCCCGGTCGGCCAGGACGGTCAGGTCCTCGATCAGCTCTTTGAGGTGGGCGACCGCCGCCCGTAACCCCGCGGCCGCGTTCTCGGCGGCCACCCGCAGAGGCCGTGACTCCTCCGTCTGGGGGAACAACCGGGCCGTGCGACGCCCCTCCTCGTCGGCCCCGGTGCCCCGCTCCCCCACCCGGCCCAGCATGGTGAAGAGTTCCCTGGTCGATCGCTGGGCGACGGCCAGCCCGTCGATGGCCTTGTCGATCAGCTTCAGCGGGCGCTCCGCCCCCCCGACCGGCATCCCCGGGAGACGAAGCCGGGCCCGGCAGGTCGCCAGGAGGCCCGGTGGGCCGCCTCTGGCGGGCCGGGTCAGGGCTGAGAAGCGGCGGTATAGGTCGCCTTCATCGACCCCTATCCCCAGGTGCTCAGTGGCCACATCCTCGACGTTTTGGGCCTCGTCGATGATCAGGTATTCGTAACGGGGGAGGATCGTATTGGCTACCTGGAGGTCGGCGAAGAGGAGGGCGTGGTTGACAATGACCACGTCGGCCGCTTCGGCGGCTTTCCTCGCCCGGTAGACGTAGCAGTCGTGGGCGTGGTGTGGGCAGTTCGGCCCGGAACAGGTCTCCGCGTCGGCCCGGATGACTTCCCAGAGCCGCTCTTCCCCGGGAGTCATTAGGATCTCGCTTCGATCACCGGTCTCGGTGGCCGCCAGCCAAGCGGCCGCCCGGGCCAGGAAGAGGGCGGCCTCCTCCGACGCGGCCTCGTCTTCGCGGACCGCCTCCCACTTCCGCAGGCAGGCATAGTTGGCCCGACCCTTGACGACGCACCAGCGAGGCCGCCGGGCGAGGGCCCGGGCCAGGCCCGGGAGATCCTTCCTGGCCAGTTGCTCCTGAAGGTTGATGGTATGTGTGGCGACGACCACCGGCCCACCGTTGCGAGCCGACCACAGGCAGGCCGGGAGCAAGTAGGCCAGGGATTTCCCGACCCCGGTGCCGGCTTCGGCGACCAGCACTCCCCCCGCGTTGAAGGTCTCGGCCACCCGGCGGGCTAACTCGACCTGGCCCGAGCGATGCTCATACCCGCTGATGACGGCGGCCAGTACGCCGCCGGGCTCAAGATAGGCTCCCACCTCGTCCGGGTCCAGCCGACCACCGGTCGGGGAGAGGTCCTCTCCACCATCGGCCGGTCTTCCACGGTCGGGGGCTGGGACTCTGGGAGGCGGGTCACCTGCCGTGGCTCCCCCTTCGGCGGCCGCCGCCTCGACGGCCTGACGCCAGAGTTGACCCAGTGGGTCCAGCCGTTTCAGCAGGTTGGCCTGCCGGGTCAGGAGCCCACGAGGCAGTCCTCGAATCGCCCGAAGCAGCTCGAGAAAGGCGAGCGCCGTAGCTTCAGCGTCGTCGCCGGCCCGGTGGCTTCGCTCCCCTCGGGCTAGTCCCAGAGCCTGGACCACGGTGGGCAGGCGGAAATTGGCCAAGGTCGGCCGAACCAGCCTGGCCAGGGTCAGGGAGTCGTAGCCGACCGCGGACGGCCCGGCCAGGCCCGCTTTCGCGCAGGCCGCTGCCAGAAAGGCCAGGTCGAACTGGAGGTTGTGCCCGACGAGCGGCCCTTCGCCAAGGAAGGCCAGGAAGGCCGGCAGCACTTCAGCCACTTCGGGAGCCCCAGCCAGGTCGGCCTGGGCCAAACCGGTCAGGCGGGAGACCCGAAGGGATACCGGGCCAGTCACCCTCGACATGGCTGAGAACCGGTCGGCGACGAAGCCGCCGATCACCTTCGCCGCGCCGAACTCGATGATCTGGTCGGCCGCGGGGTCAAGGCCCGTGGTCTCCAGGTCGATGGCCACGAAGCTGAGTCCGCTTCCATCCGGCCGTTCCCCTTCCTTCAAGGGTTTCCTGCGCCCGCCCCCCACCACCATTCACCTCCCTTCCGGTCTCGCCCGCCTAACGTTCTGACTGCATTCGACCAGTCCCGTCCCGTTTCCCTGCCCGTCCTCGGGCCGGTCGCAAAAACAGGCCGCCACGCCGGTCCCGGCGGGCGGCCGATTCCTGGGATGACTACCCACGTATCGCCTCAGGCGTCCGGCGATTCCAGGTGGCAGGTGTCGTTGAGAAGGACCAGCCGCCACCTGCCGGGCTGCCCGGCGATGGCGCTGATACTGGCGTTGTCCAAAACCAACCGGCCGCGCGGGCCGTGCTCCAAACCCAGGACGGCATAGATCAAAGCCCGTAGCAGACCCCCATGGGAAACGACCACCAGCCGGTCGCCCGGATGATCAGTCAGCTCCTCGAGACGCCTCAAGGCCCGGGCCGCCGCCTCTTCATAAGACTCGCCGGCGGGGAAGCGAAAGCAAGGACGTCTGGTCTGCCACTCGGCGAACGATTCGGGCATCTGTTCGCGCACCTCGTTGAAGGTGAGACCCTGCCATCGCCCAACGTCGACCTCACGGAAGGACCGGTCCAGGATGACCCTCAGGCCGGCCGCCCCGGCCACGGCCTCCGCCGTCTGACTGGCTCGGGTCAGGTCGCTGCTGTAGACTTCGCCGGGTCCGACCCGGCCGAGCCTCTTCCCGAGGGCTGTCGCCTGCCGTTGCCCGGCCGGGCTGAGGGCCGTGTCCATCTGGCCCTGGAATCGCCCTTCGGCATTCCAGCTCGTTTGCGCATGGCGGACCAGGTAGGCCACGGTCTCCTGAGTCTTCTTAGGTTCCCGCATCATCCTTCAATGCTCACCGACGGTGGCGGTCATCCTGCCGGCTTCGAGCTCCAACTGTTTCAGGTCGAAGGGCAGCTTCTCGGGATCGATGACGAAGCTGCTCTTTGTAGTGTCGAAGGTCACCCCCGATGGCAGGGATTGCCTGACTGCCCCGGCTAACGGGCCCAGGCTGGTCGGAAGAGGAATCCCGCCGACTGCTGCGTCGACCACCTTCAGGACCACCTTACCCTCCCCGACCTCCGGTTTGAGGTCCAGGTGAACGCCTACTGGCCGGCCCGCCACCACCAGGCTGACATCCCCGGCGACCACCTCAGGCTTGATATCGACCTGGGCCGCCCTCGGGTAAACCGGGCCATCCTGGGCCGCCGAGCCGACCGCCTTGGCTAGGTAGGCATTGACTTCGGCGTTGGTCATCTCCACCCGGACTGAGACCTTGGGATTCTGGCTGACCGACTTGTGGGCGGCCTCGATCTTCTCCTTGACCTCGGCCACCTGTTTGTCCCGCTGCTCCACGGCCGCCGGGGACTGGTCGACCTTCAGCTCCACCCGAGGGGCGACCAGGCTGGTCAAGCCGTAGTAACCGCCGATGAAGACGACGGCCAGGGCGGCCAGAACCACCCAAGGCCACCTCTTCAGCCGGGCCCGTGACTCCCTAAGGCCTCCCGTGGGCGGCTCTTCCCCGGCCGCGTCAATCCCCTTGACCGGCTTGGCTGCTGGTCTACGGTCCATCAAAATCGTCCCTTTCTCCGTCCCGTGCCGGCTGGAGCGAGGCGGCAGTCCCCCCGCACCATCGTTGGCTCTTGTCGGGTCCTGCACCGTTCCGGTCAAAGCTACAACCCCCTCAGTTGAAGCATCGGCCGAACGGACGCTCGGGATTAGTCCACCCCCGCTACCCGAACGCTTGCGACCAGCCGATCCCGGCCAATGTCGCATCGCTAACGTCCCCAGACTTGGCGCCCGTCACTCACTGCCACGCATGGGTCGCTGTCAGGCGCGGTGTACACCTCCAGGGACGGCTCGCTCGCGGGCCACCTCGGGCCTCAGCGGGTCGGGCGAACCTGGTTCAAAACCCGGCTGATCACCGCGGCCAGACGTCGCGGGTCGGTGGCCAGCGGGCTTTGGCCGCTGCTCCCGGACGCCCCGGCGAAGAGGTCGACGACGGCCGAAATGACCTGACGGGGCCCGTGCCGACCCGACAGGGCCGCCTCCAGCCGACGGCGTTCGATCGCCAGGCCGCGCTCGGCAAGGACGGCGGCGGCCGCCGCGGCCGCTTCCCCCGCCAGTGACGCCAGGCCACGCGCAAATCGCTCTCCATCAAAGCCCGGTCCGGCTTCCAGGGTGGCCAGGCGGCCCTCTCGCCGCCGCTCCTCGTCCCAACGCAGCAGCCGGCGCCTGGCCTCCCCCCGAAAGGACCCGTCGGGCTCCGGATCCTCCTGGAGGAGGATCCCCGCCCTGGGCGGCAGGCCCGGCGGGACCAGACTGACCTCTGACAGCAGTCGCTCGTCGTCTTCCAGCAGGGCCAGGCCGAAGGGCAGGAACTCACCGGTGCACAGATGCACCCGGACCGGCGAGCGGCGGCCGATCCAGGCAGCCGCGGCGATGGTCACGATGATGTGGGCCGGCAGGCTGGCCAGGGCGGTGGCCGCCGGGCGCGGGAAGTCGAGGGGATCGAGGAGCATCCCGGGAGCCCGCAGCCACCGGTCGATCAGCAGCCTGAATCCAGTCGGCGCTCCCCCCACCTTCAGGCGCGGGTCAGGCAGGAAGATGTCGATGCCCTTCAGATTCCGTCCCCGATCGATGGCCAATCGGCGAAGGACACCGTCGCTGATCGTCGGAAGAGTCGTCGCCAGGGCCACGTTATGTGGCCGGTCATAGAAGGACGCATATCTCCGGCCAGTCTGCGCCAACCGGTCGGCGTCCGATATGGCCGGCATTATGGAAAAGCCAGAGCTCAACCCGGCCGTCTTGAGGAGGACCGACCGAAAGGCCGGGTCAAGCGAGGCCCGAAAGCGCACCGCCTCCAGCAGGGTCCGGCCCTCGGCCGCGCTTTCGGCGGCTTGCCCGGCATCGAGATCCCAGAAGCGTCTGGCCTCGGAAGCGCCGCCGCCGGCCGAAGGGTTGGCCCCAAGGAGCAAGAGGCCGCACAGGGCCGGACTCAGCTTCTCGCCAACATGCAGGAGCGGATCGAACTCGCCGCCCCGGGGCGGGCGGACCGCGGCCAGGATGCGGCTCATCGTCCTGATTTCATCCGGCCCGGGGGCGACCGCTCGTCCGGGCTCTCCCAGGCGTCTGAGGAAGCGCCCCGCCTCGCCGGCCGCCTTAGCCATCCGGGGCTGGCGGCGGAGGCCGAAGGTGGCGATTCCGGCGACGAGCGCCCCGCCAAGGACCGCCCAAACCAGCCGGGGGTCGAAAGCGATGAAGGGCGGCCGCTCTTTGGACGGGGCCGGTGCCGTCGGCCGGCGATCGATCCGGATGGTCCCGCCGGCGGCGTCGTAACGGGTGTCGACGTCGAGGAATTCGGACAGGTACTGGTACGGGATCATGGTGTGGTTGGCGACCACCCGCAAGGGCGCCTTGAACCGCTTCTCCAGCCGCCACACCTCGGTGTACTCGCCATTCACCGGAACCTCGAGCTCATCCCGGCCGGTGACGCCAACCGCCTGACGGGTGCCCCGCCAGACGACAGTCAGATCGAGGGCTTCCAACACCGGCCTCAGGGGCACCAATACCTGGCCGTCGATGGCCTGGACAGGGGCGTCTAGGCCGACCTCTCGCCCGTCGACCAAAACCTTGACCGCCATCTCCTTGCTCGCTGGGCTGGGAACGACGGCCGAGGTCCCTTCGGCCCATGCCCGGCGGGGCTCCGGGCCTTGTCGCGTCCACCCCATCGGCCAGCCCAAGAGGGCGACCAGGGTGATCGCAACGACTGCAGCTCTTCGGGTGACCCGCCGAAATCGCATGGCCGCTCCCACCTTCTGCCGGGGTTTCCTCAATTCGACAACCCGTTTCGACCAGCGGTCCGG
>DASXUT010000032.1 GCA_036504675.1 Bacillota bacterium
AAAGCACCACCAGCTTTCCGGTGGCCATAGCAGAGGGGAAACACCCGTTCCCATCCCGAACACGGAAGTTAAGCCCTCTCGCGCCGATGGTACTTGGCGGGTAACTGCCTGGGAGAGTAGGTCGCTGCCGGGAAATATTGAAGCCCCTTGCCTTTTGGCAAGGGGCTTCGGCTATTCAGCCGCTGATCCGAAAGTCTTTGAAGTCGCCGGTGTAGGCCTCCGCCCGGACTTTCACGCCGGCCACGCAGGCCCCCGGAGGGCCGTGCCGGCACCATCCGGTGAGGGACCGCAGCCCGTCCTCATCACCCTCGGCGACGACCTCGACCTGCCCGTCCGGCCGGTTCTTGACCCAACCGGTCAAGCCCAGGGCCTGCGCCCGTAAGGCCATGTGGTATCGGAAGGAGACCCCCTGGACGTGCCCGCTGATGATGAGGTTGACCCCGGCCTTCATCGTCCAGTCCCATCCTCACGTCGGTCAGCTTTGGTCCTTGCCATCAGGTCTTTGGTCTCACGTCTTGACCGCCCTGACCGGCGACGGCCTCCAGCCGTTCCAACATCTCCTCGGCCAGCCCATGGCCGTCGGCCAGGGCGGCTTCGACCTCCGCGCCAGCCGCCTCGAGCCCTCGCAGGGCGGTCGAAAACCAGTTGGCTTCGGCCAGTTCGGCCGCGGTGGCCGCGTTCTTGCCGGTGATCGCCCGGAGGTCCTCGATGGCCCGGCGGAGACCATCGATGTCCCGCGAGTTGAGGGCCACTTGCTCGACGATCCCGGTGGCGCGGGAACTCGTCTTCTCAGCCGTCGCCTGGATGTCCCCGAGGGCTTCGGCCGGCCCGGCCATCAGCCCGAACTCGTCATCGACATGATGGGTCGCCTGCTCCATCGCGGCCGCTGCTTCGCGCGTCGCGCGGCTGATGCCGACGACTAACTCGGCGATTTGCTTGGCCGCCCCACCCGACTTATCGGCCAGCTTGCGCACTTCATCGGCGACTACGGCGAACCCCTTGCCGTGCTCACCGGCACGAGCCGCCTCGATGGCCGCATTGAGGGCCAGAAGATTGGTCTGCCCGGCGAGCTCGCCGATGACCTCGCTGATCTCGCCGATGCGCCGTGAATCCCCAGCCAGTTGGCTCATCCTGTCGGCGCTGGCGTAAACGGTGGTCTTGATCTGCTCCATGCCCTCGACCGTTGTCCTCACCGCCCGGCCGCCGCCCCGCGCCGCTTCGAGGGTCCGGCCGGCGGCTTCTCCGAGAGCCTGTGCCTCGGACTCGACCCTGGTCATCCGCTCGGACATCTGATTGGCCAGGTCGGAGGTCGAGTTGTAGTCTGTCGCCTGTTCTTTGGCCGATACGCCGACCTGCTCCAAAGCCCCATTGACCTCGCCTACCAGACGCAGTACCGTGGCCAGGTGGTCCTTCATCTGACCGGCGCTGCCGGCGGCCTGGCCGAGCCGGTCCTGCAACTGCCGCACGGTTCCCGGCAGCGAAGCCAGTTCGAGTGGCCAAACCGGTGCGGGCGGCGTGGACTCGCCCGGGCGGCCGTCGGCTGGCTCGGCCTGGGCTTGTCTGCCGACGGACCGGGCACCCGGCATCGTCTCGTCGACCGCCGGCGCGACGGCTCGCCGGCCGGAGCCTCGGGCGAACAGCCAACCGAAGAAGAAGCCGGCTCCGAGGCAACCGACGAACCCGAGGAAGACCACAATCACCACTCCCTGACGCCGAGGGTGGCCCGACTCGATCGGGCCCGATCATGGCGCCGACTCAGCTAATTCACCGCCGCCCGGGCCGACCCCTGCCCGGCGGTCGCCCGCGGCCCAGAGAAGCGCCGGGAAGGCCGTGGGACCGAAGTTTTTCTCCGGCGACGAAAAGGAATTATCCCTTCGAAACCGAAAAAGATATAGTCAGTCACGGCCGATTCAAGGAAGGGAGGAGAACGTTTTGGCCTTTAAGATCACCACCGATTGCATCGCTTGCGGCGCTTGCGAACCCGAATGCCCGAACAACGCAATCAGCCCGGGTGATGAGAACTACGTGATCAACCCGGATCGTTGCACTGAATGCGTTGGTTTCTTCGATGAGCAGCAGTGCGCCCTGGTCTGCCCGGTCGACGCCTGTGTCAAGGACCCGGACAAGGCGGAGAGCAAGGACGAGCTGATGCAAAAAAAGGTCAAGCTGCACGGCAAATAAGAAGGACGGCCCCAGGCCGAGCCCCGCCCTTGGAAAGATCCCGAAACCCCTGCATTTAGCAGGGGTTTCATGGTTTCCGAGGCAGGTGTTCGAACCGCCGGAAGGGAACCTTTTCACAGCCAGGCGCGTCATAGCTATTGATTTGAGGCGCCTTTGCGGAGGGATTCGATTGCCACTGCGCCGTCACCCGGGCCTCGCCCTCTGGATTGTCCTGATCGTCCTCGTGCTCAGCTGGAGTGCCGCCGGTCCGGTCGCGGCCGCCGGACAAGGTGGCCAGCCGGCCGGGACCGACCAGTCCGCGACGAATCTGAAAATGACGGTGATTCCTGGCTTCGGCGGCCAGGCCAAGTTCGGACGATGGGTCCCCGTCGAAGTCGTCGTGACCAATACTGGTCCGGACGTGTCCGGCCGGGTCGTCATCGATCACCTCGAGGCCAACTCCGGTTACCGGACGGAGTATGCGGTCGACGCCGTTGTCGCCAGCGGGTCCAAGAAGGCCTTTCTTCTGCACATCCCGTTCACCGACCTACAGCACGCCATCGAAGCCAGGTTCATCAGTGGGGCGGACGAACTGGCCTCGGCCCGCGCGCAGATGGAGGCCATTCCCGCCACCGACGTGACGGTCGGGGTCCTGTCCGACGACCCCGCGGCCCTCAACTATCTGGGCGCCATCACCCTCGATCAGAAACGGCGGGTGACCGTCGTCCACCTGCAGCCGGCCCAGCTTTCAAGGCACGTCGGGGTCCTCGACAACTTCGACCTCTTGGTCCTCGACAATGTCGACACCCAAGCCATCAGCCAGGATCAGTGGGGAGCCATCGAGGCCTGGATCGGGGTCCGCGGCACGCTGGCCGTGGCTGGCGGGCCCAACGCCCGCAAGACCCTGGCCGGACTACCGGCTGCCCTGCTGCCGGTGGAGGTCGACGGGACGGCTCCGGCCGACCTCTCGCCCTTGGCCGTTTACGCGGGCAAAACGATGCCCGGGGCGACCGCGGGAACGGTCTCCAAGGTCAAGCTCAAGACCGGCACTACCATCGAAGTCGGCCGGACCGACCTGCCCCTCCTGGTCGATGCCAGGATCGCTGGGGGTCACCTTCTCTTCTTCTCCGCCGATCTGACCCTGGCCCCCTTGGCCGACTGGGGCGGAACCACGGCCTTGTGGACCAAGCTCCTGGCAACCAAGGTTGCCTCGGCCTCGACCACGGCGGCCTCGGCGCAGGTCCTGATCTCCAGCAAGATGGCCCCGTCCGGGTCGGTGAGCCTGCTCGGCACGCCGAGCGTGGCCTATGCCCTGCGCAACTTGCCGGTCATGGACCTCCCGTCGATGAGGCTCCTTGGCGCCCTGCTCCTCATCTACGTTCTGATCATTGGCCCGCTCAACTACTTCATTCTGCGTCGGCTTGACCGCCGCGATTGGGCCTGGGTGACCATTCCGCTGGTGGTGGTCCTCTTCGCCGGGAGTGCCTACGTCTTCGCCTTCAAGGGGAAGGGTCGGGACGTTATCACCAACAACTTGGCCATCGTCAGGCTCGACCCCGGGGTGCCGACGGCCAGGACCCAGACCTACGTCGGGGTCTTCGCCCCCAGCCGCCGCGCTTATCGGGTGAGTCTGGCCGGAGACCCGCTGGTGGCCGCCTTGTCGGCCTTCGACGCCCCGCCGCCGGTGAGCTCCGGCGCGGCTTCAGGGGGCGCCGGCCCGATCACCACCCGGATCAGCACCGGCAGTTCGACCACGGTTGAGTTCACGGACATGCGGATGTGGTCGATGCAGAGCTTCATGGTCGACCGCGCGGTGCCTTCCCAGGGCGCCATCGAGTCCAACCTCCGCACCGGGCCGAACGGTCTGACCGGTTCGGTCACCAACAAGACCCCCTTCACCCTTAAAGACGCCTTCATCGTGTCCGACTTCGGGTACACCAGCCTGGGCGACCTCGGGCCGGGGCAGACGGCGCCGGTCGACCTCAAATTGACGGCCGTCGGCGGCAGCGCTTACGGCCGGCCGATGTTGACGCAGATCATGAACCAATACAACCCGAAGGGGACATCGACCACCGTCGACCGCGAGTTGAACCGCCGGCGGATGCTCCTCGAGGCGGCCTTTGGCTGGGAGCGCGAAGGGCGCTGGGACGACGACCGGGTGGTCGTCGGGGGCTGGGTTTACCAGCCAATCGACCAGGCCACCGTGGCCGACAAGCCGGGCCAAGACTACTACCTGGCCTTCGTCGGGTCGCCGGCCCAGGTCTCCTTCGTCGACGGCAAGGACCTACTCATCCCGGATGGCCTGCTCCGACCGACGCTCATCGAGGCCAAGAGCAATACGGCGGCCCACAACCCCGACGGCTATGCCTTCTCGGATGGATCGCTCACCTTCGAAGCGGTCTTCCCGGTCGTCCCCCGACAGCTTTCCAGCCTGATTTTCTGGTTGCCCAACGCCCAGAACGGCCCGGGCACCGTGGCCCTCAAGACCGAGGTTTACGACTGGGCCAAGAAGGCCTGGGTGGCCGCGAGGCTCGACACCAGCACGGTTGATCTCGGCGAAGGCAAAGGCCTCGTCTCGCCCGACGGCCGGGTCCGGCTCAAGGTCACCAACCCGGGCGGGGTCTGGTTCAACCTCGGCGAGCCGATGATCTCGGCCCGTGGGAAGGTGAAGTAGATGATCCGCATCGACCAAGTCACCAAGACCTACGGGCGGACCAAGGCCCTCGATGGGCTCCAGTTCGAGGTGCCCCGGGGGAGCATCTTCGGCTTCGTCGGCCCGAACGGGGCCGGCAAGACCACGACCATCAGGATCCTGGCCACGCTGCTCGCGCCGAGCGGCGGCGAAGCCTACGTCGGCGGGGCCCCGGTGAGCCGCGATCCGGCCAAGGTCAGGCAGCTCATCGGGTACATGCCCGACTTCTTCGGGGTCTACGACGACCTGAGGGTCGACGAATACCTCGACTTTTACGGAGCCAGCCGGGGACTCGCTCCGGCTAGGCGGAAGAAGGTCGCCGCCGACCTCCTGGAACTGATCGAGCTGACCGATAAGCGGGGCGAGTATGTCGACACCCTCTCTCGGGGCATGAAACAGCGCCTCTGCCTGGCCCAGGCGCTCGTCCACGACCCCAGCGTGCTCCTCCTCGATGAGCCGGCCTCGGGGCTTGACCCGCGGGCCCGGGTGGAGATGCGGGAACTGATCAAGGAACTCCAGGTCATGGGCAAGACCGTCCTGATCAGCTCGCACATCCTGAGCGAACTGGCCGAGATGTGCTCCCACCTGGCCATCATCGACCATGGGCGGATCGTCGTTTCCGGACCGGTCGATGAGGTCATGGGGCGGACTCACGGCGGCCGCGTCCTCATGATCAAGGTCCTTGACGATCAGGAGCGGGCGGCGGAAATCATCCGGCAGGCGCCTTTGGTCAAGTCGGCCGTCGCCACGGCCGACGAGATTAAGGTGGTCTTCGACGGTTCCGATGAAGCCCTGGCCGGCCTGCTGACCGACCTGATCAGGTCGGGGCTACGGGTGGTCTCCTTCACCGAGGGAAACCATCGCCTGGAGGATGTGTTCATGCAAGTGACAAGGGGGGACGGGCGATGATCCTCAATCCCATCCTGGCCAAGGAGTATCGTTCACGGATGCGGACCTGGCGGGCCCCCGGCGTGATCACCCTCTATGTCCTCCTGCTCGGCCTGGTCGGCTACGCCTATTTCCGCCTCCTCAGTTCCCAGATCCTCAACGGCGGGTATCTCAACCCTCAGGTCGGCATGCAGATCTTCTATGTCCTGGCGATCTTCCAGTTGCTCCTGGTGGCGTTCGTCACCCCGAGCCTGACGGCGGGATTGATCAGCGGGGAACGGGAGCGGCAGACCCTTGACCTGCTCCTCTGCACGAGGTTGTCGGCAACCTCCATCATCCTCGGGAAGCTGACCGCCGCGGTCAGTTTCGTCCTCCTCCTCATTGTCGCCTCGGTGCCCGTCTACAGCGTGGTCTTCCTGTTCGGCGGGGTTTCCCCGCGCGAACTGTTGATGACCCTGCTCATCTTCGTGATCACCGGCCTGGCCTATGCGACCATCGGGCTGTTTTGCTCGACCCTCCTTAGGCGGACGCAGGCGGCGACCATCCTGGCCTACGCCCTGGTCTTCACCCTAGTCTTCGGGACCTACGTCCTCGGCGGGATCCAGATGGCGATGGGCTCGATGAAAGCAAGGGTCGGGCCTTACTACGGCCCGACCATGCCCTGGTTCATGAACTTCAACCCGCTCCAGGCCCTGATGTCGGCGATGCCCACGACGGGCGGGTTCTACATCCCGTACTTCCCCATCCCTGTGCTCTCCAGTAGCTGGGGACCAGGTCGCCCGACCACCCCGGCCTGGCAACCGTACCTCATCTTCAGCGCCATCACCATCGTCGCCCTGACCATGGCCTCGGTCTATTTCATCAAGCCGGTCCGTTCCCTGCGGCCAAGGGGAGTCTCGTTCCCAACCTTTGGCGGCAGGCGGGGCCGGGGGCGGACGTCCGCCGTTGGGGACGGGTCGGATTGAAGGACTGGCGGAACGGCGCGGCCCGAGGCCGACGGCCTCGGTTCGACTGGAGGTACCCGGAAATGAAGGAAGCAGAGCACGGTTCACCCGGGTCGGCCGGGCGGAGGAGAGATCTATCTGCCAAAGGGCGGCGCCTGGCCGCCGGCTTGGGTCACCGGCTGGCCGCCCTCCGGTCGCCGCTTGGGGAGACTGCCCCGGGGCGGGCCTTCCCAGCGCCAGACCCTGAGCTACGGGCGGCCCTGCTTCCGGCCCGGGCTCGGTTGTCCAGGCAGATGGCCATCGACGGGCTGACCTTCTCAGCCATCCTGGCGGTCTCCGCGGCGTTCCTCGTCCTCCTGGTGGCTCGCCGACGTCCGGTGATCGACCCCGGTTGGTGGTGCCTCGGCCTGGCGGCCGGGGCGATGGCCGCCGGGGTAGCCTACGGCCTGCTCTTCAAGCCGGGCTGGCGCCGGGTGGCCGTTGCGGTCGACCGGGCCGGCCTCAGCGAGCGCGTGGTCACCGCGGCGTACTACTCGGGGGTCACCCGCCAGGGGGACGGTGACCCAACCGACTTGGCCGCGGCCTTCGCCCGGGCGCAGCGGCGGGACACCCTGGAGCGGCTGAAATCCTTTCGACCCGAACAGGCCTTGCCCGTAAAGTGGCCGGCCAGAGCCTGGCGCGGCCTGACTGTTGGCCTGGTGGCCGTGGTCGCCCTGGCCGTCTGGCCGAACCCGATGGCGGCCGTCGCCGAGCGCGACAAGGCCGTCCGCAAGGCCGTCACCGACCAGGTCAAGGCGGTTGAGAAGGTCTCCCGTGACCTGGACAAGAAGCTCGCCGCGGTCGACCCCAAGACCGCCGCGGAGGTCCAAAAAGCCCTGACCGAACTGGCCAAGGAGCTCAAGCGGGCGAGGAGCGCCGAGGAGGCCCTCAAGGCTCTGGCCAAGGCTCAGGATAAGCTGGCTCAGAGGGCCGGCCTTCAGGCCGCGGGGAGCCAAGCGGGCGGGGCCGGTCAGGGCCTTAGTGAGCTGGCGAGCGGACTCAAGGCGACGAAGGCTGGACAGGCGGCCGGGGAGAAGATCGCCTCGGGCGAGGCCCAGGGGGCCAAGCAGGAGCTGGATAAGCTGGCCGGGGCTGCCCCCAACCTGTCGTCCGGTGATCGAGAGGAGATCAGTCGAGTCCTCGGCCGGGCGGCCGGCTCGACCTCCGGCGGGGCGCTGGCCCGGGCGGCGGCCGCGGCCTCGCAGGCTCTGGCCGGTTCGGACGAATCCGCCGGGACCCAGGCCATGCAGGCCCTAAGCTCGGCCGTCCAGGCGGCCATGGAAGCGGCCACCGGGAGCCAGTCGCTGGCCAATGCGCAGTCGACCCTCCAGGCGGCGCAGAGCGCGGTGGCTCAGGCTGGTCGCCTCTCGCAGGCCGCCCAGAGTGGCCAGGGGCAGCGGGGCCAGAGTGGATCGGGGAGCCAGGGTGGACAAGGCAATCAGGCCGGGCCAGGCAGTGGCTCGACGGGTAGCGGCCAGGGCTCCACGGGCAGTTCCGGGTCGGGCTCCTCCGGTAGCTCCGGATCCGGCCAGGGGCAATCGGGCGGCGGTCAAGGGTCGGGTTCGGGTCAGGGTACCTCGGGCCAGGGCCAGTCCGGCTCAGGCGGGGGCAGCTCCGGAGCCGGCTCCGGATCGACCAACACCGACGCCGGCTCGGGAGGCAACGCGCCGAACACGCCCGGCCAAACCAACCCCCAGAACCCCTCCGGCGACAAGGTCGGACAGTACGAGCGGCTGTACGACCCGACCCGCCTGGGGGGAGACGGCCAGACGTCGGCCATCGGTGGGAAGCTGGGCCAGGGCGACAGCGAGTTCACCGACACCAGCCAGGCCTCCCTGGGCTCAAGCGGGCTGGTGCCCTACAGTGAGGTCTTCGGCTCATATAGCCGGGAGGCCATGACCGCGGTCGATAACGGCTATTTGCCGGCCAGCCTCAAAGACTTGATCCGTCAGTACTTCGGCTCCCTCGACCCGGGCGCGGGCAACTGAACGACGGCCCCCACGGGGGCACGGAAAACGACCGACCCGTCGGCTCTTGCCGACGGGCGGTTGGAGAGGGTGAGACCCATGGCTTCCGAGACGGCGGCCGAGATGGCCGCCAGGTTCATCGAGATGGTCCGCGCCGTGGAGAGCGAGGTCGGCCGGGTGATGGTCGGCCAGGAGGCCGTGATCAGGCAGGTGCTTATCACCATCCTGGCGGGCGGGCACGCCCTCCTCGAGGGGGTCCCCGGGCTCGGCAAGACGGTCCTGGTCAGGACCTTCGGGCAGGCCCTGGCCCTCAAGTTCTCACGGATTCAGTTCACCCCGGACCTGATGCCGGCCGACATCGTCGGGACCAACGTCATCGCCGAGGACGCCGCCGGGGCCCGCCGTTTCGAGTTCCAGCCGGGACCGATCTTCGCCAATCTCGTCCTGGCCGATGAGATCAACCGGGCGACGCCCAAGACCCAGAGCGCCATGCTCGAGTCGATGCAGGAAAAGCAGGTCACCGTAGGCACGTCCACGCGGACCCTGCCGAAGCCGTTCTTCGTCCTGGCCACCCAGAACCCGATCGAGATGGAGGGCACTTATCCCCTCCCCGAGGCCCAGCTCGACCGGTTCTTCTTCAAGGTCCTGGTGGGCTTCCCGAAAGCCGGCGAGCTGTCCGAGATCATCCGGCGGACGACCACCGGCTACGAGGCTGAAGTCCGGCAGATTGCTAGTGGTGAGGACCTCCTCGGCCTCACCCGGATGGCCCGGGACGTACCCATCGCCGACCCGGTGGCCGACTACGCCGTCCGCCTCCTGCTGGCGACCCACCCGAAGGACAGCCCTTCGGCCAAGGCGGCCCAGTTCGTCCGCTACGGGGCCAGCCCGCGCGGCCTGCAGACCCTGGTCTTGGCGGCGAAGATCCGAGCTCTCCTCGAAGGGCGTTTCAACGTCGCCGACGAGGACCTGCGCGAGGTGGCCCCCCCGGCCTTGCGGCACCGCTTCTTCCTCAACTTCGAGGGCGAGGCCGAGGGACTGACGACCGACGACGTCATCTCAGACCTCCTCACCGCCGTGCCGACCAGCGCCGGTTGAAGCCCGGCGGGGCCCGACCATCCGGGGCGGCCGAATCAGGGCCGCCACGATTCTTTTCGCGAGGGGGTGACCGGATTGGCCGATGCTGACGTCCCGGCGGCGGAGGGGCGGCTCTTCGACGCCGACCTGCTCAAGCGGATCGAGGCCCTGTCCATCGTCGTCCACAAGAGCCTGGCCGGTCGCCACGCCGGTCATCGCCGGTCCCCCCGCAAGGGTAGCTCGGTCGAGTTCGCCGACTTCCGCAACTACACTGCCGGAGACGACTTCCGCCAGGTCGATTGGAACGCCTACGCCCGCTTCGAGCGGCTCTACCTCAAGCTGTTCATGGAGGAGCAGGACACGACGATCCACGCCTTCGTCGACACCAGCGCCTCGATGACCTGGGGCAAGCCGTCAAAGGCCCGTCTCGCCCGGCAAATGGCGGGGGCCCTGGCCTACCTGGGGCTGACCAGCTTCGACCAAGTCGGGCTGGGCGGCCTGGGACGCGGGCTTGACCGTTACTACCCGCCGGTCCGCGGCCGGGGCGAGATCTGGCGGATCTTCCAGTTTCTCGAATACCTGCCGGACGCCGGCGAGACCGACCTTGGTCGCTCGCTCAAGGAGTTCGGCCGATACCGGCGCGGGCCGGGAATCGCCTTCGTCATCAGTGACCTCCTGACCCCGCTCGGCTACCGTGATGGCCTGAACTACCTCCGCTTCCTGGGCCAGGAGGTCTTCGTCATCCAGGTCCTCTCCTCCGATGAGCTGGCCCCGGAGATCGCCGGTGACGCCCGCCTGACCGACGTCGAGACCGGTCAATTCCAGGACGTCTCGGCGACGCCCGGGTTGATCCGCGCTTACCGCGAACGACTCACCGCCTATGTCAACGAGGTCCGCGACTTCTGCCGCCGCCACGAGATCGGCTTCTGGCAGGTCTCCTCGGACGAGAAGGCGGACGAGGTCATCGCCAAGTCGCTCCGCCGGGCGGGAATCGTCCGCTGACTTAGCCGGTCTCCCGCCCCATCCACCGCCGGACGAAGGGAGGTGTCACGACCGTGCGTTTCTTCGCCCCCTTGGGCTTCCTGTTCTTGCTCGGGGCCCCCCCGATCATCCTGCTCTATATTCTCAAGTTGCGGCGGAAAGACGTGCCCGTGTCGAGCACCTTCCTCTGGCGACAGCTGGTCCGCGACTTCCAGGCCAATGCCCCGTGGCAGAGGCTGAGAAAGAACCTCCTGCTCCTCCTGCAACTCCTCATCGTCCTGCTGTTGGCCCTCGCTCTGGCCCGCCCCTACCTGGTGGCCCCCCGTCAGGGGACCGGCGACACCGTCGTCCTCCTCGATGTCTCGGCCAGCATGGAGGCGGCGGAAGGGGGCTCGACCCGCCTGGCCAAGGCCCAGGAGAAGATCGGGGGCTTGGTCTCCGGCATGGGTCCGCGGGACACGATGACCATCGTCGCCGTCGGGCCCCTGCCCCGCGTCCTCCTTCCCTCCACCCACGACGCCCGTGCCCTCCGGACCGCGCTCGCCGGGGCGAGGACGGTCAACGGCCCGGCCGACCTGGGGAAAGCCCTGTCGTTGGCGGAGTCCATGGCCAAGGGCCGGGCGGGGCTGCGGGTGATCATCGTGGGCGACGGCGGTTACCGGGACCTGCCCTCTGACTTCGCCCTCACCCTACCAGTGGTCTATCTGCCCGTCGGCACCCAGGCGGAGAACCTCGCCGTGACCGGGCTTTCCGTCCGTCCGATGGGGCCCCGCGCGGTGGCCATGACCCGGGTGATCAACTTCGGGTCGGAATCGGCTACCACCGTCCTGACCCTGGCCATCGACGGCGCCATCTTCGATGCCCGCGAAGTGGAGTTGAAGGCCGGCGAAGAGAAGGACGTCTTCTGGGAGGACCTGCCGGCCAAGGCCCGTCTCCTGCAAGCTCGCCTGTCGACCGGGGGTGCCCTCAAGGGCGACGATGAGGTTTTCGCCGTGGCCGCCGGGGAAAGTTCGGCCCGGGTCCTCATGGTGACCAAGGGTAATCGCTTTCTCGAGCAGGCCCTGTCGCTCTACCCGGGGGTGGAGCTCTTCAAGTGCGCCCCTGAAGCCTACAAGGCCGGGGATTATGACCTCTACGTCTTCGACGGTTTCCTGCCGCCGTCCCTTCCCAAGGCCAACCTGATCAGCCTGGACCCGCCGGTCGGCAACTGGCCCGCAGAGGTAGGCTCTGAGGCCCCGGCCGGTTTCCCCCAAGCGGCCCGACCGGAAGAGCAACTCCTCAGCTACGTCGACCTCCGCCAGGTCCATGTGGCCAAGGCCAAGAAGCTCACCCTGCCGACCTGGGCCAGGACGGTCATCGACGCTTCCACCGGACCCCTCCTCATCGCCGGGGAGGAAGCCGGACGGCGGGCGGCCGTCTTTGCCTTTGATCTGCACCAGAGCGACCTCCCCTTGCGGACGGGGTTCCCCATCCTCATCCAGAACCTGATGGCGTGGGAGTTGCCGGTCGGGGCCGGAGCGGCCCTGCCGGAGGCGGGGGACGACCGGCTAAGAGTTGAGGCCCTACCTCAGGCAGAGGAAGTGTCGGTGACCGATCCGTCGCAGAAGGTGACCAGGGTCGCCCCGCCCTTCCCGCCCGCTCCTCTGGACCAGGTCGGCCGGCGTGGCTTCTACGAGATCACTCAGAAATGGGGGTCGAACGAGGTCGTGGCCCACGTGGCCGTCAACTTCCCGGTGGCCACCGAGTCGACCCTGGCCGTGCCCGACCGGCTGAGCTTGGGGCGAAGGGCGCTGGGCGGAGCGGCCAAGGCCCAGGCGGAGAACCGGGAGGTCTGGCCGGTCGCGGCGATCCTGGCCCTGGGCGTCCTGACCGTGGAATGGTGGGTGTATCACCGTGGTTCTTGAGTTCGGCAACCCGGCGTGGCTGGCCTTGTTGTTGCTCCTGGGGCCGACGGTCGCCCTTTGGCGGCCGAACCCCTGGTTTTGGAGCCGGGCCAGGCACCGGCTGGTCCTCGGCCTGCGGGCGGCCATCCTCGTGGCCCTCGTCCTGGCCCTCGCCGGGACCCAGTGGCGGCAGGCCATCAAGAGCCAAACGGTCGTCTTTGTCGTCGATGTCTCCGACAGCGTCGGCAAGTCCAAAGAAGCGGCCGAGGACTTCATAAGGAAGGCACTGGCGGCCAAGGGGCCTGACGACCGGGCCGCGGTAGTGGCTGTCGGCCGGGAGGGGATGGTCGACCTTCCGGTCGACGCGACGATCGACTTCAACCGGGTCGAGACCCGGCCCGACCCGCACTTCACCGATCTGGCGGCCGGAATCAGGTTGGCCGAAGCGCTCTATCCAAGAGACTCCTTGAAGCGGATCGTCCTCATCTCCGACGGGCGACAGAACCTCGAGGACGTGGTGGAGGAAGCGAAGACCCTATCCAACCGGGGGATCAGGCTGGATGTCGTCCCGCTCGACCCGGGCCAGGGGCCGGAGGTCCTGGTCGACCAGGTCAGCGGGCCGGCCTCGGCCCATCAGGGGGAACGAGTCGACCTCGTCGTCAAGGTGGACAGCAATGTGGCGACTTCGGCCATCCTCCGCCTCTTCCGGGACCGGACCCTGCTCAGCGAGGAGACCGTGGCCGTGGCCAAGGGGGAGAGCCGGTTGGTCCTCTCCGTGCCCCCCATGGAGGTCGGCCTGCACAGCCTGACCGTGAACCTCGATCCCCGCGACGATACCGTCCTCATCAACAACCAGGGCTCGATCCTGGTCAATGTGGCCGGCCCTCCGGAGGTGCTGGTCGTCGAAGGGAAGGACGGCGAGGGCGCCAATCTGGCCCGTGCCCTGACCTCACGGGGGATAAAGACCACCCTGCGGGCAGCTTCAGCGATCCCGACGACCCTGGCCGAACTGCGCCAGTACTCGAGCCTGGTGCTGGTGGACGTGCCGGCGACGGCCCTCGGGCCGAAACCCATGGAGATGATCCGCGCCTATGTCCGTGACCTCGGCCAGGGATTGGTGATGGTCGGCGGCCCAGACGCCTACGGCCCGGGCGGCTACTTCAAGACGCCGGTCGAAGAGGCTCTTCCCGTGAACATGGACCTCCGCAGCAGGGCCGAGCTACCCAGCCTCGGCCTGGTCCTGGTGATCGACAAGTCGGGGTCGATGAGTGAAGGCGCGGGCGGTTTCACCAAGGTCGACCTGGCCAAGGAGGCCGCCGCGAGGGCGACCGAGATCCTCTCGGCCAAGGACCAGATCGGTGTGGTCGCCTTCGACGACACCGCCAAGTGGGTCGTCAAGCTGCAGCCGCCCACCGATCTCGGGGCCATCCAGGATGACATCGGGACGATCCGGGCCGGCGGCGGGACCGACATCTTCCCGGCTGTCAGCCTGGCCTATGAAGCCCTGGCCAAGGCCTCGACCAAGCTCAAGCACATCATCCTGCTGACCGACGGGATGTCCGGAGCGGGCGGCGACTACGACCAGCTGACCAGGAAGATGGCCGAGCAGAAGATCACCCTGTCGACCGTGGCGGTCGGGAGCGACGCCGACGTCAATTTCCTCCTCACCCTGGCGCGCATGGGCGAGGGCCGCAACTACGTGACCGATGACCTGCCCAGCATCCCCAAGATCTTCACCAAGGAGACCATCCTGGCGACCCGCTCATACCTGGTCGAAGGCCGGTTCACGCCCGCCGTCACCGGCGACAGTGCGGCCCTGCGCGGCCTGGCCGGGTTGCCGCCCCTCGACGGCTACGTGGCCACCTCGGCGAAGGAGACCGCCGAGGTCCCCCTGGTCAGCCAGAAAGACGATCCCGTCCTCGCCCAATGGCAGTACGGCCTCGGCCGGTCGGCCGCCTGGACCAGCGATGTCAACGGCCAGTGGAGCTCATCCTGGGTATCCTGGAACGAGTTCGCCCGCTTCTGGTCGAACCTGGTCGCCTGGACCCTGCCCCAACAGGACGAGGGAATCCTTCGGCTGGAGACCTCGGTGGCCGGCGGCGAGGGGCGGATCATCGCCGAGACCCCCCTCGAGCTGACCAGGACCCGCCCGAGCAAGGCCACGGTGGTCGACCCGGACCTCGTCGCCCACCAAGTCGATCTGATTCCCGTGTCGCCCGGGCGCTATGAGGCCCGTTTCGACGCCTCGGCCCCCGGGGTCTACCTGGTCCAGGCGACTCAGCAGGAGGGCGGCAAGGTGGCCGCCGCGGCGATGTCCGGAGTGGCCGTCCCCTACTCGCCCGAGTACCGCCCATCCCCCGTCGACCCTGGTTTCCTCAGCCGGCTCGCCTCCGCCGCCGGGGGGGCCAGCCTGCAGCGGCCGGAGGAAGCCTTCTCCCACAACCTCCCCAAGGACCGCGGCCGCGTTGACGCCTGGCCTTGGCTTCTGGGCCTGGCCGCCCTGCTGATGCCCTTTGACGTGGCGGCGCGCCGCGTGTTCGTCTCCAAGGCCGACCTTCAGGCCATCTGGTCGACGGTCGCCGGCCGGCGCCGGATCGTCGCCGCCCGGATCGAGGCCTCTACCCCGACCCTCGAGCGGTTGCGTCGCCGGAAGGAGCTGGCGGACTCGGTCCTACCGGCCAGGTCCGAAGTCCGACCAGGGCCGGCCGCCCCGCTTGGTTCGACCAGGCCGGCCGGCGGCCCGCCGCCCCGGACCATGGCGGCCAAGGACATCCCGTCAAAGGGCGCTCTGGCCGAGCCGCAGACGGCCGCGGGCGACCTGACCGACCGGCTCCTGGAAGCCAAGCGACGCGGGCGGCAAAAGTGACGACCGGGCCGACGGACCCCACAAGGCAGGTGTCGGACCGGCCCGCCCTGAATACAATAAACGGGGACCGGGAGTGCGACACGAAATGTACCGGTCGCCGTGGTGGGCTTGGTCGACAAGGACGGTTTTGAACCCAAGACGAGGCTGTCGCGATGCGGTCTCTGCGGGCGCCTGACCCGTAGCGAACTGACCTTGAACGGTTATGATCTTTGTCGTCGCTGCGAGCGGCGGCTGGTCGCCCTCTTCCCCGGCGACACCGGTTACGAGGAGCTCAGGCGAAGGATGAAACGATTGATCTTCGGTTGATGGGGGCCAGCTGGGGCGGCCCCCGTCGGCATTCCACGGCGCCCGCGCCGGCCGACCGGTCCGACAGGGAATGAACGGTGGCCCGTCGAATCTACAGCCAAGCCGTGGAAAGGGGAAGCCTGAGATTGCCGTCCGCACAGGAAAAGGCCCCGATATTTGAAGCCCTTCTCGCCCATGCGCAGCTCGACCGGACTCGGTTCTTCGTCCCGGGGCACAAGGGCGGGCGGGGCGAGGCCGGCTTTGTCGGGGCGGCCTTCGGCCACGACCTGGCGGCCATTGACCTGACGGAACTCCGTGGCCTTGATGACCTCCACGCCCCGGGAGGGGTCATCGCTGAAGCGGAGGAACTGGCCGCCGCGGCCTTCGGGGCCGCCCGCACCCATTTCCTGGTGAACGGCTCGACGGCCGGGGTCCTGGCGATGATCATCGCCGCGGTCGGGCCGGGGGACGTGGTCTACGTTCCGCGGGCCATGCACCGCTCACTTCTCGGCGGGTTGATCCTGAGCGGGGCCCGCCCGGTCTACCTTGAGGCGAGGGTGGACGAGCCCAGCGGTCTGCCTCTCCCGCCGGAACCCGGGGACCTGTCCCGGGCCGCCCGCCGAGTCCCCGGTGGCCGGGCGGCGGTCGTCGTTGACCCGACCTATCATGGGCTCTGCTCGGACCTCACCGCGATAGGGCGGGAGGCCGAGGTCCTCGGTTGCCGACTGCTGGTGGACGAAGCTCACGGGGCCCACTTCGGCTTCTCGGACCGGCTTCCGGGCCGAGCCCTCAGCCTCGGCAAGGTGGCCGCCAGCGCCCAAAGCCTGCACAAAATGGGCCCCTCCCTGACCCAGGGTTCCCTGCTCCACCTCGGGCGGGGGGGCCTCGACCCCGATCGGGTCCGGGTGGCCTTATCCATTGTTCAGACCTCGAGCCCGTCCTACCCCCTCCTGGCTTCCCTGGACCTCGCCCGCCGCTTTATGGTCACCGCCGGAAACCAGGTCTATGGGCGCTTGGCGGACCTTTGCCGGCAGACCGGCGAAAGGATTGCGGCCCTCGCCGGGGCTCGGCTGCTCGCCGCCTCTCCCCTCGGCCGCGGGAGCGACCCGCTGAAACTGACCGTCGTAACCGGCCCGGCTGGAGGGGGGCTCGATCTCGCCCATCGGCTGGAGGCCGAGGGGGTCGAGGGCGAACTGGCCGATGAGCGAAGCGCCCTCTTTGTTGCCGGCCCGGGCACCTCCGGAGCGGATCTGGACCGGCTGGTAGAGGGCCTTCGGAGGTACTTCATGGACCGCCGGGGCGGGGGGGGAGCCGGGGACGCCACCGGCCGGCCGCCGGCCCCCGACGGCGAGGCCCGGACCGCCCGGGCCACGGATCCGGCCGACTTCCCAGAACAGGCGGCCACCCCCCGCGAGGCCTTCTTTGCCCAGGCGGGGCGGGTGGCCCTCGAGGAGAGCGCCGGGCGAATCGCCGCCGAGGCCATCGTGCCCGCTCCACCGGGCGTTCCGGTGGTCGTGCCCGGGGAGGTCATCGACCGGCGCGTCGTGGAAACCTTGCTCCGGTTGCGTCAGACTGGCCGGCATTGCCAGGGCGGCGGCCCCGGGCTCAGCTGGATCAGAGTCCTGACCTAGGGGGATTGCTTTTGGGATCGCGAGGAGAGGCCGCCCGACCCACCCTGACGAAGGCCACCTTCATAAGCCTGGAGGGGTGCGACGGCGTCGGCAAGAGCACCCAGTTCGAGCGGCTGTGCCGGGCCCTTCTGGATCTGGGGTGGCCGGTCGAGGCGGTGAGAGAGCCAGGTGGGACGGAGATCGGCGAGCGGATCAGGACGATCATCCTCGACCCGGCCAACCAGGAAATGGCCAGCACCGCTGAGGCTTTGCTGTATGCCGCCTCCCGGGCGCAGCTCGTCGCCGAGAAGATCCAGCCGGCCCTGGCCCGCGGCGGTCTAGTCCTCGCCGACCGGTACGTCGACTCCAGCCTCGTCTATCAAGGGCATGCCCTCGGCCTAGGGCGCCGGGAAGTGGCGTCGATCAACCGCTTCGCCACCGGCGGCCTCCTGCCGGACCTGACCCTGCTCCTCGACGCCGATCCCAATCAGGGTCTGGTCCAGTTGAAATCGGCCCGACCTCAAGATCGCATCGAAAGACGCGCCCAGGCCTATCGACAGCAGGTCAGGGAAGGCTATCTCGAACTAGCCCGGGAGGATCCCGGCCGGTTCCGGGTCATCCGGGCCGACCGGCCGATCGATGAGGTCCACTGGGACTTGCTGCAGACCGTCCTCGATTTCATCAAGAACCGCTAAAAGGGGTGTCCTGGTTTGAAACTCGTGGTGGCGGTGGTCCAGGACAAGGACGCGGCCCGGCTCCTCGAGTCCCTGGTCGAGAAGGGCTTCCGGGCGACCAAGTTGGCCAGCACCGGAGGGTTCCTCAAGGAGGGCAACACCACCCTTCTCCTCGGGGTCGATGACCCCCAGATCGATGAGGTCGCCGGCATCATAAAGCGGGTCTGCCAATCCCGAGAGCAGCTGGTCACCCCATTGACGCCGGTCGGCGGCCCGGTCGATTCATACGTCCCTTACCCCGTGGAGGTCCTCGTCGGTGGGGCGGCTATCTTCGTCCTCAACGTCGAGCGGTTCGAGAAGGTCTAGCCGTCCATCTCTGGAGGATGACCCTGTGAGCCTGTCGGCGCTGGTCGGACAACCTTTGGTCAAGGAGCTTTTCCGGAGGGCCGTGGGCAAGGGAACGGTCGGCCACGCCTATCTCTTCACCGGTCCCAAGGGCCTGGGCAAGACCTCTTGCGCCCGCAACCTGGGCAAGGCTCTCAACTGCCAGAGCCCTACGGCTGAGGGGGATGCCTGCGATGCCTGCGCCAGCTGTCAGGCCATCGACGCGGGACGCGACGACGCCTACCGGCTGATCGAGGCCGACGGAGGGAAGATCAAGATCACCGAGACCCGCGACCTGGTGGCCGGCATGGCTTTGCGCCCCGACGACGGCCGCCGCAAGGTCTACGTGGTCCGCGAGGCCGACCGCCTGACCCCAAGCGCCGCCCAGAACCTCCTCAAGGTCCTCGAAGAACCACCGGAGTACGGGCTCATCATTCTGACCACGGATAACCCGTCCTCACTGCCCCCCACCATTCTCTCCCGTTGCCAGCAGGTCCCCTTCAGGCCGGCGCCGGTGGACGAGGTGACCCGAGTCTTGGCGGCCACGACCGGCCGGCCGGAAAGCGAAGTCGCCCAAGCCGCCGTGATGAGCGGCGGCAACCTCGGGA
>DASXUT010000033.1 GCA_036504675.1 Bacillota bacterium
CGCCGATGAGGAGTACGCCAGCATCGGAACGGAGAAGATCGCCCAGACCTACCGGGCCGACGCGGCCATCGTCTGTGAGCCCACCGGCCTCAATATCGGCGTCGTCCACAAGGGCTTCGCCTGGGTGCGGCTGGATGTCCAGGGCAAGGCGGCCCACGGGAGCGAGTTCGGGCAGGGCGTCGACGCCATCACCAAGACCGGCAAGTTCCTGGCCGCGATGGAGGCCCACGAAAAGCGGGTCCTGGCCAAGAAGGTGCACCCGAAGGTCGGGCGGCCCTCGGTTCACGCCTCGCTGATCAGCGGCGGCATCGAGCTCAGCACCTACCCCGACCACTGCCGGGTGGAGATTGAGCGCCGGACGATCCCCGGCGAGACCCGCCAGACCGTTGTCGACGAGATCGAAAAGCTAATCAGGCGGGTGGCCGCCAAGGATAAGGATTTCAAGGCCGAGGCCGAGGTCTTCTTCTACCGGTCGCCGATGGAGGCCTCGCCCGACGAGCCCATCGTCAAGTGCCTGCAGGAAGCCAGGCGGGCGGTGGTGGGGAGGCGGGCCCGCCTGGTCGGCTCGTTCGGCTGGCTCGACTCGGCCATCTTGAGTGAGGCCGGCATCCCGACGGTCATCTTCGGGGCCGGCGGGGAAGGGGCCCACGCCAAGACCGAGTGGGCTGACTTGCGGTCCTGCGTGGCGACGGCCAGGGTGCTGGCCGTGGCGGCGGTGGACTTCTGCGGGACCGCTTGAATGTGAGTCAAGAGTCTTTGGGAGGGCGCGACTTGATCGATATCGTTGAGGGTCTGGTTCGAGCATTGAAGAGTGGAGAAAAGGTCGCTCTGGCCACGGTCATCGGGGTCAAGGGTTCGGCCCCCAGGTCTCCGGGAGCGAGGATGGCCGTCCGCGGAGCGGGCGGCCATCTGGGCACGGTCGGGGGCGGGTGCGGAGAGGGCGATGTCATCCGCACCGGGCTCGGGGCCCTGGACGACGGGCGGGCCAGGCGGGTCAAGGTGGAGATGATCGAAGCCGTCACTGAGGAGGCCGAGGCGGCCTGCGGCGGGACTATGGACGTCGTCATCGCGCCCTTCGGGGCTGAGCTGCTTCCGGTGGCGGAGGCCGTCCGCAAGGCCACCGACGAGCGGCGGACGATGAAGCTCTTGACCTGTCTCGAGCCGGCGCGGGCCCTGGGGGCAATGGCCGTCGTGGGCGAGGGTGGACGGGTGGTCGTCCAGGTGGGATGGGGAAGGGGAGAGGTGGAGGCGCTGGCGGGGGCTTTGGCGGGACAGGGAGGCGGGGCGGCGGGGGCGGCGAACCCGCACGCGGCTGGGCGCGCCGAGACCCCTGAGGCACCGGCCCGGGTCCCGGCCGTGGAGTTAAGTGGCGAAAAGTGGTCGGCCTTGGTCGAGGACCTCGTACCCCCGGCCGTCCTGCTCATCTGCGGCGGCGGACACATCGCTCTGCCCCTCAGCGAGATGGGCAAGATCATCGGCTTCGACGTGGTCGTTATCGATGACCGCCCGAGCTTCGCCGACCCCGGGCGGTTCCGCCAGGCCGACAAGGTCGTCTGCGCGCCCTTCGATCAGGCGGTGGGGGACTTCCCGGTCGATGCCCGAACCTACGCCGTGGTCGTCACCCGCGGCCACCGGCACGACGTCGTCTGCGTCCGGCACCTGCTGGGCCGCGGCGTCGCCTACGTCGGGATGATCGGCAGCCGCCGGCGCGTGACCGGCGTGCTCGACATGCTGCGGGCTGAGGGGCACGACGAGGCTGCCCTGGCCGAGCTTTACTCGCCCATCGGCCTCGACATCGGGGCCGAGACCCCGGGCGAAATCGCCCTGTCCATCCTGGCCGAGATCGTGCAGGTCCGGCGGGGCGGCGGGGGAAGGCATCTGAGCCTGACACAGGGGCCGAAGGCTTAGAAAACGGGGGAGACCCGGGCGGCCCCGGGTCTCGCAGTACATACTCGTATGCATTCAAGCCAATTCGATTAGGGAGGCAGAGTCTTGAAAGAGAAGGTCTTCTTCATTGGTTCCGACAGTCTGGGCCGTGGCGAAGAAGAGCTAGGCAAGCTGCTCATGGCCAACTTCCTGAGGCAGCTTGGTGAGGCCCCGGAGAAGCCCAAAGCCCTGTTCCTGGCCAACACTGGCGTTAAGCTGTGCGCCCAGGGCTCCAAGGCGATCGATCATATCAAGAAGCTTGAGGAGTCCGGCGTCGAGGTGTTGCTGTGCCGGACCTGCGTCGAGTGGTTCGACCTGGAGGGGAAGCTGGCGGCCGGGAAGATTTCGGCGATGGGGACGCTGGTGGCGTTGAGTGGGGAGTCTTCCATTATATCCCTTTAAAGCGATTCCTGGTGTAGTCTATGAGAGACAACCGAACCCGCCGGGCATGGAGCTGGCGGGTTTAGGTTGTAATACTTGTTCAATTGAGATTCCGGAAGTCGCTTCGCTCCTAGCCTGGTCTCGGATTAGGATTAGGATGAG
>DASXUT010000034.1 GCA_036504675.1 Bacillota bacterium
GAACTCATGGACGTACTGCATGGTCCCGGGTCCCGCCGCCGTGGTGTGGGTGACGACCAGCGGAATTCGGCTGTTTCGGACCACCGCCCTGACCACCAAGCTGGTGAGCCAGATTGACTGGGGGTTGGTCTCATGGTGGAAGAGGGAGTGCTGAGCCCCGAAGTGGGCCAGCGGCGCCCCGAGGACGGCCGCCGTCTGCACGGCCGCCGCGCTGACGATGGCCGTCCCGGCCGGCGCCCACCCGGCCGGCCCGCGGCCCGCCCGACCCCAGCGGGTCAATCAGGTCAGCCCCCTGATGTCGCGGCTCTTCGCCCAGGTGGCTGGGACAGCCTCGCGGATGGGCGGTGATGACGTGTCGCGTCTCGTCCATTCCCTGCTGGGTCTTTACGAAGGGTCCATCACCGCCAGGCAGTCTCCAGTCGGCCTGACCTTCGACGAGATGTACGACCCGGAGGCCCTGACTCCCCGCCCTGAACACCAGACTCTCTACTCGAGGGCAAGGGACGAATTGGCTGCCCTGGGCCTGAAACTGCCTGATTGAGACCCCGGGAGCCCGGGGAGGAGGAGGCCGCTTTGAGCGCCCAGAAAACAAGCTCCGTCCAGTCAGTCGACCGCGCCTTGGCCATCCTGGAAGCTCTGGCCCAGGAAGGGCGGGAGGTGACGTTGAAACAGGTCAGCATCATCGTCGGGCTAGACGCCAGTACGACCCACCGCCTCCTGCAGACCATGGCGGCCCGAGGATTCGTTCGTCAGGAGGAGGACAGTGGCAAGTATTACTTGGGGCTGAGGGCTTTCGAAGTCGGCAATGCCGTCCCGCACACGTCCCACCTGCGCGGTTTGGCTCGGCCCATCCTGGCCGCCCTGACCGAGAAGACCGAGGAAACCTCGAACCTGGCCGTTCGGGACGCTTGGAACGGCGTCTATCTTGAGCAACAGACCAGTCCGCACTACCTGCGCATGGCCGCGGAAGTCGGGCGGGTGATCCCCCTGCATTGTACGGCCGTGGGCAAAGTGTTGTTGGCGGGGATCCCGGACGAAGAGCTCGTCCGGTTCCTTCACCGTGAGCGCTTCTCACCACTAACCACCCGGACGATCGTCTCCCCTGAAGAGCTCGAGCAAGAGATCCACTGGATTCGCACCAGTGGCTACGCCGTCGACGACGAGGAGTTCGAGGAAGGGGCCAAATGCGTGGCCGCGCCGGTGCGGGACCGCTCCGACCGGGTCGTCGCCACGGTCAGCGTTTCAGGGCCGGCGGCGCGGTTCACCACCGACCGGTTGAATCTCTTCATCCCTCTGGTGAAGAAGGCCGGGATGGATGTCTCCCGGGCCTTGGGTTACCAGTCGGCCCCGACCCCCGGGTTCTGAACCGCCCGCGTGGGCCAGGGCTCGTCCCGCCACCGCCCATCAGCTTCCCGCGACCCGCCAGAGTGTAGAGAAGGCAGCCGGGATGATCCCCACGTGGGAAGATCCCGGCTGCCTTCATGGCCGCGGCGAAGATGACACGGGAAAGACTCTCCGCGGGCTGGTTCGGGGGTGACGCTTGGGCGATGCCTGCGTTCAGGGCTCCACCAGCCACCCCAGGGACAGCGACTTGAGTTTCTCCGGGGTCGGGTTGCCCGTCTTCGGGTCCCAGCCGGCGAAGCCGTAGTAGAGGTCGCGGGCGGCCTCGAATTCCCGGCGGTCGACGTGGCGGCCCGCGGCCGGACCATCCGGCAGCCCTTCGAAGACGCGCGTCGGCAGCTCGTCGTCTTTGCGGGTGAAGCC
>DASXUT010000035.1 GCA_036504675.1 Bacillota bacterium
CAGGGTCTCTCATTCTTTATGGACCCCGGACTCACCTACCTAAACTTTACACTGCCAGCCCGGGAGGTCCCGCCATGGACGCCGAAGCCGCACGAATAAAGCCGGGCGCTCTTGCGAGCATCCGGCTCTTGCGTCCCGCCCATGTCAGCCTTGACCGGCCCCTCGTAGCGCCTTCCGATACTGTAGGTACAGCGCGCATTCCAGCCGCTTCTTCTGCAACCGGCACCCGGCCGCATACGGCTCATTGAGGTCGCCGTTCACCAGGTGGGCGTTGGCGCTGCAGCCGCCGCCGCAGTGAAAACGGGCCCAGCATCCGAGGCAGCGGGGTTTGGTGAAGACGCTCATCCGGGCGAAGCGTTCGACGACGTCGGTCCGGACGATTCCCGACCGGAGGTCGCCGAGCCGGAAGGCTTCCCTCCCGACGAACTGGTGGCACGGGTAGAGGTCGCCGTCGGGGGTCACCGCCAGGTACTCGTGACCGGCCCCGCATCCGGTGGCCCGCTTCCTGAGGCACGGGCCGCTCTGGTCCTCCAGCTCGAAGTGGAAGAAGACCAGCGGTCGTCCGTCCTCCAGACGGCCCCGATAGAAGGCCGTCAGCCGGTCGTACTCGGCCTCGGCCCGGGTCAAATCTTCCTCGGTCAGGGCGTATTCGTCGCCGGGAAGGCCGACGACGGGCTCGAGGGAGAGGCGGTCGAACCCGAGATCCGACAGATACCGGACGTCCTCACTGAAGTCCAGGTTGTGATGGGTGTACGTGCCGCGGAGGTAGTAGTCGCGGCCCTGGCGGGCGGCGACGGCCTTGCGGATGCCATCCAGGACCGTGGCGTGACTGCCCCGCCCGTTGCGGAATGGGCGCATCGCGTCATGGACCTGGGGACGTCCGTCGATGCTCAGGACCAGGGCCACCTGGTAGCGGTCGAGGAAGGCGATGACCTCGTCACCGAGCGGGGTGGCGTTGGTGGTCAGGGTGAACTTGAAGACCTTACCGGTCTGGGCCGCCCGCTCTTGGGCATAGGGGATAACTTCGGTCAGGACGTCGTAGTCCAGCAGCGGCTCACCGCCGAAGAAGTCGATCTCGAGGTGGCGACGATCGCCGGACGCGCCAATGAGGAAATCGATCGCCGCCCGGGCCGTCTCCAGGGGCATCAGGCGCCGCTCCCCACCGAAGGGGCCCTGGCCGGCGAAGCAGTAGCGGCAGGCAAGGTTGCAGTCGTGGGCCAGGTTAAGGCAGAGGGCATGGACAGTCGGTCCGCCGCCCGGCCCCCGGGGAGAATCCCGGGAAGGACCCCCGGGCGGGTCGCCGGTCAGGCCCAATAGCTCATCCGGGCCCGGCTCATGGGACCATAGGGCGCCGTCGCCGACCAAGGCCTTGAGCTCGGTCCAGGCTTCCTTGACTTCGACCGGGCCGTATCTACCGGCCAGTTCGCCCGACGCCCGGCCAAGGTCGATCAGGCCGCCGTCGTCGAGGTCCAGGATGTCCCAGGCCACCGGGTCGACGATGTGGAGGGCCCCGCTATTGACATCGAGGACGAGTCGCTCGCCCTGACCTTCGAACCGGTGGATCTGGCCGCTCTTGGTCAATGTCGATTCACGGTCCTTTGCCAAATGAACAAGCCCGTCCCGCTGATGGACGGGCTTGACTCCAAGCTCACGTGAGTCACCGGACGTTAAATGGAAACGGCCGATGCAAGGCGCCGGGTCAGCGGGGGCAGACTTGGTTGCCGACGGTGCACGAGGTCTTGCAGGCCGACTGGCACGACGTCTGGCAATTGACACACCGCTCGTCGGGGGTCACCCGCTTGAAGGGGTTGACGACCGTCCGGACGTGCTTTTGGGCCCCGCTCTTCTTGGGCTCGGACACACTCTTTTCCTCCCTCGACAGGTCCTGGATGCTTTGCCGTCCTGAATTATAGCACAAGGCGGAAGGCCCCGTCCACCGCCGTCAGAGCCCGGGGTATCAGAGCCCGGGACAGAGGCGGCCGGCCACCTCGTCCAGGCCGAGGCGCTCGATCTCGGACCGAGCCGGTCGGCCGGTCTCGTCCATCCCCATGAGCCGATAGTACTCGTCGAGCATCCGCTCGACGTCGGGGACGGAGCCGGCGGCCGGACCGTCGGGCAGGGGTTCAAGGAAGCGCCGGGGCACCCGATCATCGGCTCTGGCCATCCCGAAGGCGCAGTTGATGAGGCGTTTCAGGGTCCAGATGCGACGGCCGACGGTGAGCAGTTCCTCGATGGTCAAATCGAAGCCGGTCACCGCCTTGAGCCCGGCCACCAGTTCCTCGCCGCTGATGATCGACCCACCGACGTAACAGAAGGCCAGTGCCCCGCCGAGGACTTGGCCGGCGTCCTGCGCCCGGACGTGCAGGGCCGCCTTCCCCTCGCTGGTCTGGGCGGACTCCGGCGGCTCGACCCCGAGGTCGGGGAGATAGACGGCTCCGAGTTCGGCGTAGTAGGTCAGCCCGGACAGGTGCGACGCCCCGCGGTCTGACGTGGCGTACTGGAGGGCCAGGCCGTGCATGGCTCGCGGGTCATGGTAGGGCGGCTCGACCCCCTTGACCGTCATCAGGAAGCCCTGAGCCTCGCGGCCCAGGGTGGAGGCGAAGCGTTCCGAGCCTTCGGCCAGGCGTTCGCCGAAGCCCTCCCGCCTGGCGATCTGAGTGGTCAACTGAATGGCGGCGTCGGGGTCGCCCCAGCGAAGGTCGAGGCCTCCGGTATCGCCACGGCCGATGAGCCCCCGCTCGAAGGCCTCGAAGGCGAAGGCCAGAGTCCCGCCGCAGCTGATGGTGTCAAGCCCTTGTCGATTGCAGATCTCGTTGAGTTTGGCCACCGCCCGCAGGTCGTCTATTTTGAGCATCGTCCCAAAGGAAGCGACGGTTTCGTACTCCGGTCCGGGACCCTGCTCCACCGGGTAGGGCTCGCCGTCCACCCGGACCACGCGCTTGCAACTGACGGGACAGCCAAAACAGGTCTTGCGGCCGGACAAGATGGTCGCGACATAGTTGTTGCCGCCGAGGGCCTGCAGTCCTTCCTCCCAGAGCCCCTCGGTCCAGTGCTTGGCGGGGACGTCGCCCATCATCAGGCTGATCTCGATGGCGGAGATCGTCCCGACCTCACGGTAGGTCTGGAAGGTGATGCTCTCCCTACCGCGCTCGAGGATCTGCCGGCGCAGGGCGTCGGCCGCGGCGCGGTCGGCCAGCTTAACCGGGCGGCGCCCCCGGACGATGATGGCTTTCAGCTTCTTGCTTCCCATCACCGCGCCGAGACCGCCCCGGCCGGCCACGTGCCCGGAGTCGTGGACAATGGAGGCGAACCTGACCAGCCGCTCGCCGGCCGGGCCGATGGACAGGACCCGCCAGCCTTCGGGGCTAAAGCGACGGTGGACCTGATAGGTGTCCTGCCCCCAGAGGTCAGCCGCGTCCCGCAGTTCCGGCCGGCCGTCATCGATGGCCAGGTAGACCGGCCGGTCGGAGACCCCGGTGACGACTATCCCGTCATAGCCGGCGAACTTGAGGTGCGGCCCGAAGAAACCGCCGACGCTCGACTCGCCCCAGATCCCGCTGAGCGGGGAACGGGCGACCACGTTGAAGCGAGAGGCGGAGGGCAACGGCGTGCCGGCCATCGGGCCGGTCATCAGGATCAGCGGGTTGTCCGGCCCCAAGGGGTCTGGAGCGGCGGGGCGGCTCGGCCCGGCCGGACGGACGAAATCGGCGAAGTAGCGCGCCCCCAGGCCGCCGGCGCCGATGTACTGACGCAGCCATTCAGGGTCGAGGGGCCGGTCCTCCAGTCGCCCGCTGGTCAGGTCGGCCTGGAGCAGACGGCCCATGTAGCCCGCGGTCATAGGTCGTCACCGCCCGCCTTCACTGACCAGGTCGGAACGGCCGATTTCCTTGAGGTACTGGGGGTACAGCTCGAAGGCCGGCTTGATCACCGGGATGAGCTTGATGATGCTCTGAATCGGCCCGACGGCCTTCATCTGGCCCTTGGCCAGAGCCGCCACGAGGTTGACCCTGCCGAGCCAGAACTGGTGGGCGACATCGGCCTTCATCGTCATGACCACGTCCGGCTTGGACGGGGAGTCCCCTTGGTAGACGGCGTAAGGGGCGCCC
Source organism: Bacillota bacterium (assembly GCA_036504675.1). Taxonomy (NCBI): domain Bacteria; kingdom Bacillati; phylum Bacillota; species Bacillota bacterium. The sequence goes on from DASXUT010000035.1 coordinate 4,107, forward strand.
GGCGGGGGGTTCTTGGCATCCACGGTGATGCTCGAGTCGGGCTCGCTGTAGTTGAACCGCACGGAGATCTTGGAGTCGGCCACCTTCTGGGACAGGGGATCGGACTTGGCCCGCTCGAAAAGGCCACCGATGCACTGGTAGACCTCGGCCGCGTCCTTGAACACCGCCATTCTTGAAGCACCTCCTCAGGTTTCGCGCTACGCGGTCTCAGAAGACTCGCTTCAGGACCTCCAGGAGCTCTTCAGCCGTCGCCGGGCGGGGGTTGGTGAAGATGGCTCCATCCGCGGCCGCCGCTTCGGCCGCCGCTTCCAGGCCGTCGGGCGGGACCCCGAGGTCGCGCAGGCGGTCGGGGAGACCGCATTCTTTGGCCAAAGCCTTGACCGCTTCGACGACCGCCTTGGCGGTCGCCTCCTCAGCCGCAGCCGGGGCCAGTCGGAAGGCCGGGGCCAGTTCGGCGATCCTGGCCGCGGCGAAGTCGAGGTTGAACTCCAACCCGGGGGCTAGGAGGACGGCGTTGGCCAGGCCGTGTGGGATGCTGAAGAGGCCGCCGAGGGCGTGGGCCATCGCATGAACGCAGCCGACCAGGGCGTTGGAGAAGGCCGCCCCAGCCGTATTGCTGCCGATCAGCATCCAGTAGCGAGCTTCCACGTTGGAGCCCTCATGGGTGGCCTTGGGCAACCAGTCGCGGACCACTTTGGTGGCGTACAAGGCCAGCGCGTCGCTGACCGGGTTGGCCGACAGGGATAGATAGGCTTCGACGGCGTGGGTCAGGGCGTCCATCCCGGTGGAGGCGGTCAACTGCGGCGGTAATCCGACGGTCACTTCCGGGTCGAGAATGGCCAGATCAGGGCCCAGGTAGGGGCTGGTGAAACTGTACTTGACCCTGGCCTCGGGGTCCTTGATGACGGCCATGTTGGTGACTTCGCTCCCGGTCCCGGCGGTGGTCGGCACGGCCACCAGCTTGCCAAGGGGGTCGTTGACCAGGCCGAGGCCCTGGTAATCCATGAGTGAGCCACCCTTGGAGAGGATCATGTTCATCCCTTTGGCGGTGTCGATGACGCTCCCCCCGCCGATGGCCACGAGGACGTCCCCGCCCGCCCGTCCCGCGGCGGCGGCTGCCTGCTCGACCACCCCGACATCCGAGTTCGGTGGGACGTCGAGGAATTGACCGGCCACGGCCACGCCGCCGGCCGTCAGCCCGTTCACGGCCCGGCCCACCAGGCCGAGCTTTTCAAGGGTCCGGTCGGCGACCACGAAAGCCCTTGTCCCACCGATTCGCGAGACCTGGTCGCCCAGTTCACGTACGAGGCCGGGCGCGCCCATCACCCGGGTTCGCATGGAGAAGTCCAGAAACTCGGGCAACACGGTCGATTCCCCCTTGGCTCCGGTTTTAAGTGTCTGAATATTTCCGTGGGCAAGAAACGGTTTCCTGCCATTCTCGGGAAAAGGTGAGCGGTCACGCAACGGGGCGGGATGAGGCGGGGCGGGCGGAATAAGGCGGGGCGGGCGAACCCGTCGGCGCCCCGCTCACTCAAAGGCAAAGGCGGCTTTGATGACGCCACTGCCCCGCTTGTCCATGGCCGTGGCCATTGCCTCTTTGTACTGGGCCAGCGCGAAGCGGTGGGTTAGGAAGTCGGAAAAGGTCACGGCGCCGTCGGCCATCAGTTCGATGGCCTTCTGGAAGGTAGGCACGCTTCGTCCGCCGATGTTTTCGAGACCGCTGGCGTAGGTCCCGGCGATGGTCAATTGGCTGACCCAGACGCGGCTCCAGTCAACGCCCCTGGGGGTCGAGGCCAGCCCGGCCAGGATGACCCGGCCCCCGGCGCCGGTCAGCCGGAGGGCGTCGCTGATGCTCCTCGAGGTGCCGACGCACTCGTACACTAGTCCGGGACCTCCACGGAAGACTGGCGGCCCGAGGACCGGGCGGTAGGCGCGGGCCCCGAGGAGCGAGGCGACCTCCTGATCATACCGGCCACGGGCCGGGACGACGTCGTCGGCTCCCAGGTTGGCGGCCGCCCTGGCCTGGTGGCCGTGCCTGGCCAAGGCGACGATGCGGTTCTTGTGGCCGAGGGCCCGGAGGGAAGCGATGACGCCGAGACCGATGATGCCGACGCCGATGACCAGGACGGCCTGGTCCTCGGCGGGAGGGTGGCGGGCCACGGCGTGGAGGGCGCAGGACAGGGGTTCGACGAGGACGGCCTCCTCGTCCGGGAGCCGGTCCGGGAGGCGGAAGAGCTGTGAGGCGTGGGCCACGAAGGACTCGCTCCATCCCCCGCCGGTGTCCCGGCAGCTCCCGATGAGCATCCCGGCTGAGAGTCGGCCACGGGCGAAGTTGTCGCAGATTGAGAAATCACCCCGGCGGCAGTGCGGGCAGGACGGCTCGATGTCTCGGGCGGCGCAGGCCAAGAGCGGGTCCACGGCGACCCGGTCACCGATGGCAAATCCTCTGACCTCCGCTCCGACCTCGGCGATGGTGCCGACGTTCTCGTGGCCGATGGTGAAGGGGAAGGAGGCGAAGGGGGACAGCGAGGGGCTGTTGTGGAGCCTGACCAGGTTGAGGTCGCTGCCGCAGATGCCGGAGTAGCGGGTCTTGACGCGGACCCAGCGCGGGCCGGGCAGGGCGGGCTCCGGCACCTCGCGGTAGAGGAGGTTGCCTAAGGCGCCCCAGTGGACGGAAGGACTGAACGAGCCGACCATCTTGCCCCAAACGTACCGGGCCTTGTCGTCGGTGAACTGAACGGCTTTCATGGTTTCGTTCTCCTCCAGTGCGGCATCGGCCAGTTCCGGGGCGGGGCGACGGTGATCCGGCCGGCCGCAGCGGTTCAGAGCACATGCTGTCCGGGGTCGGGGTGACGCGGTGGAAAGAGGATGCTGAGGGCGTACCTGGCGCCGCGCGGCAAGGGAGGGCCAAGGCCACCCAGGCGGGTTCTCCCCGGGCGGGGCGCCCCCCACCGGGGCCACGACTTTGGCGAAGCCGGCGTTCGGATTGCCGCCGCCGTAGTAGCGGAAGCGGAAAGAGCGGCCGATGACCTCAAGGACCTCCGGAATGTCCTCGGCCCGACCGCTCCTGACGGCGAAATCATCCAGGCCCGCCACCTGGATCACCCCACGGCGCGCTTTTGTCTCCCGGCCCGAGCTGCGCCCGTCCAACTGACCATGAGGATGCCAACGATGATAATGGCTCCCCCGAACAGTTGGGCCGGACCGACGGCCTCTCGAAGGATGAGGTAACCACTCAGCACGCCGATCACCGGAACGAGGTTGAGGTAGAGGGTGGTGGCGGCGACATCAAGCCGGGCGAGAGCCACGTTGTAACACAGGTAAGCCACCGCGCCGCAGAAGATGCCCAGGAAGAGAAGGTGGCCAAAGGTCGGCATGGAGATGGCCCGCCACTCGTGCCTTTCGAAGAAGGCCAGGGGAATGAGGAAGACCGTGCCCCAGAGGTTCTGTTGGGCGGTCAGGAAAAGGCTCGAGTAGGCACCGGAGAAGGCCTTCATCAGGAGCGTGTAGCCGGACCAGGCCAGGACGGCCGCGACCAGGAACAGGTTGCCTCGGAAGTCGGTGGAAGTCAGGTCAATCCGGCCGTTGCTGGTGATCACCAGGTAAGAGCCGATGATGGCCGCCACGACGCCGAGGACCCTCAGGGCCGAGAGCCTCGTCCGGAAGACGAGGACGTCGAGGATGATGGTGACAATGGGAATCAACGCCACGATCAACGACGCGCTCGAAGCGGAGGTCAGCTGGATCCCGGCGTTCTGAAAGTAGAAGTAAATCGTCACGCTCAAGAGTCCGCCCAGGATGATTCGGGGGAGGTCGGCCCGGCGAAGGCGGGACGCCGGCTCCGTCCACCTGGTCATCAGCCAGAGGATGGCCGTAGAGATGGCAAACCTGAGCACCCCGATGGTCGTAGGCGGGACCTCTCTCAGGGCCACCTTGGTGCTCATGTAGGAGAGGCCCCAGAAGGTGACGGCCAAGAGGATGGCCCCGGTGGCCAGCGCGGTGGTGCCCTGGGCGACGGGCTCTTGGGGGGAGGTGGCGTGGGGTCCGGTCGGCCCGGGTCGGAGTCCCGGTGATCCCGGCTTCGGCGGTTGGGGCTTGGGCTCGGCTGTGCCGCGCGCCTCTGCCCACTGCTGGGTTTTGGTCATGATTCGCTCCCGAGGAGCCGTCGGATAGATGCCGCCGTTGGCTCGTGGCCCCGTTTCGCGGGACCGAAAGTAGGTTTGTGGGTCTCTTGATTACGCCGTTTCCCGGTCAATCCCTGCCGGTCTGGAAGCCGCCCTGCTCGTTCAGACACAACAGAGTACCGCGAACCCGAACCCACTGCCCGAGACGCGGCGGCTGACCGTGGCATTCGACCGAGATTCCGGGATCGCCGTCCAGGCAAAAGGTCCTCGGCCCGGTGACTTGGACGACCACCCCTTCGGCCGCGGTGCCGGCCCCGCCGGCCTGGCGGAGGGATCTCCGTCCGTCGGTGCCACGGGCCCAGGGCTCGGCCCGTTGCAGCCAGAGTTCCCGGACCACCGGCTTGCCCACCTGGAAATGGGCCCTGACCTCGTCGTCCCCGGTGACCAGCGCCGACTCGGGGGGGTTCACCAGAGCAAAGAGCGTCCGGGGCGGGATCTGGTCGGGAAGGATCAACTCGGCCAGGCCTTCGACGATTCCGCGGAGGTTGATTGCCGTGATGACAGTGGTGTGTCTCATTGGTTGGTCCTTTCCATCGATGACCGGGGTTGTGGCCATGTTGGGTGTTCGTCGGCCGGACGAAGAATTCTTCATCGGCCCCAGACTGTCCTTTCGGAGTAGCGTTCCAAGAGCGCCGGTCATCCGGCCAAAGCGCCTGCAGCCAGCGGTCCGAGGAGGTTCCGACAAAGCAGCGGGCGACCGAGGCCAAAGCCAATCCTCCCAACTGCCCCATGATTTCGCTGCCCCGGCCGAGTAGGAGAACGCGGCCGAGACTCCGAAATGAACAGGAGCCAGACTTCTCTTCGATCCTTAATGTGGGGAGGACCAGACATTGCGGAACTTCAGTAAGTGGACGGTAACCATCGTCGCCGTCGTGGCAACGTTGATTGTCGCCGGCGTCGGCGGATTTGCCCTGGGCGCCCGTTCAGTCAAACCCGATCTCCAAAGCGTCGCTTCGGTCAACGGGGATTCAATCACGAAGACCCAGTTGTACAATAAGATGGTGAAGGACTACGGGGCTCAGACCGTCGACGGTCTGATCACCGACTTGTTGCTCGACCAGCAGCTGAAGAAGGCCGGGGCGACGGTCACCGACGCCGAGATCAGCGCGGAGGTCAAGAAGCTGGAAGATCGCTTTGGCGGCCAGAGTGGGCTGGACCAAGCCCTGCAGTCGAACGGCATGACCCTGGCCCAACTGAAGGACAACATCCTGTTCCAGCTGAAGGTCCAAAAGATCATCGGTAAGGATGTCCCGACCGACGACGCCGCCCTTCAAAAGTACTTCCAGGACAATCTGGCCCAGTTCGATAAGCGCGAGCTCCACGCCCGGCACATCCTCGTCGCCACCGAAGCCGAGGCCAAGACGATCAAGGCCCAGTTGGACAAGGGCGGTGACTTCGCCGCTCTGGCCAAGCAGAAGTCGACCGACGACACCAACAAGAACCAGGGCGGCGACCTGGGCACGTTTGGCCGCAACAAGATGGACCCCGATTTTGAGAAAGCCGCCTTCGCTCTGAAGGTCAACGAGGTCTCCCAGCCGGTGCAAAGCCAGTACGGTTGGCACATCGTCCAGGTCCTCGAGATCAAGGGCACAGCCCCGACCTTCGAGGCCAGCAAGAACTATGTCAAGGAGGCCGTCATCGCCCAGGGCGTGAGCGCCCAGTACCAGACCTGGATGGACAGCCTCAAGGCGACGGCGAAGATCAGCAACAGCCTGGAGAAGAAGTAGCTCGATCTGAGGCAAGATTGAGGGCCGGGGGCGGGAGCCTCCGGCCCTCTTGGTTCTGCATCGGCACCGAGTCCTCTTGTGGCCGGGCCGGTCGGCCGGCCCGTGCCGTCGGACAACAAGAGATGGCCGGACGTTGTCCGACCATCTGAAAGGAAAAAGCTCCCGCTTGGGGCTTGCCTTGAGCCGGCGATGGGACTTGAACCCGCAACCTGCTGATTACGATTCAGCTGCTCTACCATTGAGCTACGCCGGCATTGCGGCTCGTCTGTGAGCCGCGCTGTCGCTGTTTATGATAGCACATTTCGGCCGCTCCGGCAACAGCCTGCAAAACTTAGAGCGGAAAGGCTTTGCGGGCGACTCTTGCCCGGCGCGGGCCGGGTCTGTTCGTGCTCACGGTCGTTGACGCCCCGGGCGTCTCCTCGGGCCAACCTTGGCCGCCGGCTTGGTCGTTCGGGCGGTTCGGCGAATCTTCTTGCGCTCTCCGGTTCCGCTCGCTTGGACCGTCTCGGCCAACTTGCGCTCACGCCAAGCCATGTGCCGGCGGGCGAGTTCTTCGAGTTGGGACAGGTAGCGTGGATTCTTGCGCTCGGCACGGAGCTCGGCGATGAATGCCTGGACCTGCATCCAGACGCCGATGTCTTCGCCGACGCTGGCGAAGAACAGGTCCTCGTGGAGAGCACCCTGGAGGACGATGGCCGCCGCCATGTCCCAATAGCTGACCACTTGGCGGAAATAGGCGTTGGTGTCGGAACCGGGCGGGCACTGGGCCTTGAACTCAGCAAGGGTCTTGGCCGAGAATTCGCCCATGAACCACTTGCGGGCCCGGCGCATGACCTCTTCGCGCCTGAGGTCATAGAGCCTCAAGACCAACTCGGCATCTTGGTAGGTCGGCTTGGGCAATGGTGATTCCCCCTGTCCGTGTCATTCGCGATCTGACTAAATGTTAGCACAGCTCGTCCGGGATGGCAAATAAAGGATTCAGAGGACGGCCGAGCTTCGCGTTGGTCTAATGGCCCAGGGGTCTTGAACAAAAACATAGCCGCCCGGTGTTTCACCGGCCGGCTTGAGCGGGAGACGGGATTCGAACCCGCGGCCTTCGGCTTGGGAAGCCAACGTTCTACCACTAAACTACTCCCGCGTTGCAAAGTTCATTATAACCCAACTCGAAGGCTCATTGCAAGTCAGCGCGGTTCGGCACAAGCGCGGCGCGGACCATGGATCATTGGTCATCGGATCGGCCGGTCTGCCGGGCATGTTGGCGGCCGAGCGCCGTCGTTGTCGATCCCGATCTTGGTTCTCAGTGCGACCTCTCCTTGATCGCCTGGCCGGCCCGGTTCTGGAGGTCGAGTAGGCCGAGGAGGGGCTGGGCCGGGAACCCGGGGCGGACGGCCGAGAACTGGTAGTTGCGCCGGTCGACGGAGGTCCAACGGTACTTGTAATCTTCGGCTCCGCGGAGGAAATCGAAGGCCGGGGAGCCTTCGTCGATGGCCTGCCGGATGGAGTGGGCCAGGACCAGGTTGCCAACCCCGGCCCAGGACCATTTGGGGTCGAAGCCGCCCGAATAGTAGAACGTGCCGTCGGCAGTACGAAAGCAGTACTGGCTAGCCACGCATCGGTCATCGGCGTAGGCAAGGTAGAGCCGGAGGCGGCCCTCATCCAGGAAGCGGCGGGCGACGTCGCGGTGGAACCGCCTGACCGAGGGCAGGGCGAAACTCCCCGGCATACCCTTTCCCCACCACCGCTGCTTATGAAGACTGAAGAAATCGTCCATGGCCTGGTCGACATGGGCACCGGAGTCGACCAGTCTGATTTCGAAGTTGCTCTCGCGCTCGAGGCGCCGCCGGTAATAATCCAGGTGCTTGCGGGTCTTCTTGCCCAGGTCCTGCTGGAATTCGTCCCAGGTCGACGGGAGTGGCCGATAGGGGCAGACTTCCTGAGGCAGGTAGGCCGACCCCCAGCCGGCCTCGTCGGCGGCCTGGCGGATGGCGGCAAGGGCCGGTGAGTCGCCGGGACACTCCTCGACGGTCATCAGCTCCCAAGTGGGATGGCTCCCGAGAAAGGACGTCAAGTCCCGAGCCAAGGCTTCCTCCTCACCTCGGGCGAAGATCAGATCGAGATAGTCACTATTGCCCGCGCCCATCAATCGTAGGCGACGGACCGGGAGCAGGGGCAGACCGGGCAGCAGCCACTGCCGGAAGAACGGGGCGAGTCCGGCCAACTCCCCACCGGGCCGCCGCAGGGTGATAAGGTACAGGGCCTTCCCCCGGCGGTGATGGCGCCACCACGTGGCCGCCCATGTCCAGGTTGAGAAGGGGCGATTGGACCGGCTTCCTTCGAGGAGGCTCTCCCATTCGTCACGGATGGCCGCCAATCCTACCTCTTCGGTCACCGCGCCGATCTCGTATGGCCGGCGTTCAGCGTCAAGCTCACCTGATTGGGTCACGTCTACGGTTCCTCCGCCACAGCCAGTAGCCGAAGCCGGCCACCAGGGCCACTGAGGCCAGCGCGGCCAGGTGCGGCCTGACGAATCTGAGGATGATATGCCAGCGCCCGCCGAAGGCGTAGAACAGCCAGAGCCAGCCGGCCGTCCAGGAGGCCTCGGCGATGAGCGAGTAGACGACGTAAACATCGAGGCGCATCTTGGCAAGGCCGCTGGCAATGATGGTCGGGGTCCGGATGATCCCGAACCAGCGAGCCAGGACGATGGTCCCGCCGCCGTAACGGGCGAACCAGTCGGAGACGCGGGCAAGTTCTTTCTGGGTGATGCCGAACCTGGCTCCGTAACGTTCGATGAAAGCCTGCCCGCCCCAATAGCCAATCCAGTAGCCACCGAGGTTGCCGATGGTCTCCCCGATGGCCGCGACGGCCCAGGCCATAGGGAAACTCATCTTCCCTTGAACGATGAGGATCCCGGCCACGGCGAAGGGGATCTCGATTGGCACAGGCAGACCGGTCCCTTCCAGGCTGGAGGCCACCAAGATCCCCCAGTAACCATAGCGCATGGCCCAGTCGAAGAGCGTCCCGGCCCAGCCACCGAGGATACCTAGCTCCATGGAGGCCTCCTTCGAGCCGTCCTCGCCCAGAACCTGGCCGGCGGCTCAGAAGATGTCGGCCATGGTCAGGGTCTGGGTCCTTTCCCGTCCGATTGAGACCAGGCCGACCCGGCACTTCGTCTGCTCCTCGACAAAGGATATGTATTCGGCGGCGGCCCGGGGAAGCTCTGCCGCCGAGGTCGGCCGACCGATATCCGCCGGCCAGCCGTCGAGCTCTTCATAGACTGGTTGGCATTCGGCCAGGTCGTCCAGGGAGGCCGGGAACTCCTTGACGATCTGGCCTTTGCGCCGGTATGCGGTGCAGACTTTGACCCGCTCCGCCCCGCCGAGGGTATCCAGGCGGGTGATGGCCAGACGGTCAAGGCCGCTGACTCTTACGGCGTATCTGACGATAACCAGGTCGAGCCAGCCGCAACGCCTTGGGCGGCCAGTGGTGGTGCCGTACTCGGAGCCCCGGCAGCGGATCCACTCGCCTCTCTCATCGACCAGTTCGGTCGGGAAGGGCCCGTCGCCGACGCGAGTCGTGTAGGCCTTCATCACTCCGACGACCCGGTTGATCCGGGTCGGGCCGACCCCCGCTCCAATGCAGGCCCCGCCGGCGATCGGGTGGGACGACGTGACGTACGGGTAGGTTCCCAGATCGATGTCGAGGAGGGTCCCCTGGGCCCCTTCGAAGAGGACCCGCCGACCGGCGTCGAGGGCCTCGTTGATGATCAGCGACGTGTCGGTGACGAAGGGCCGGATGCGTTCGTAGACCCGAAGGACCTCCCCGGCCACCTCGTCAACGGTGAACCCGGGCTGGTCATGGACCCGCTCGAGCAGCCGATTCTTCTCGTCCAGGACGACCTGGAGGCGGCGGCGAAAGTCGTCCGGTTTGGCCAGATCACAGACCCGGAGGCCGATGCGCGCCGCCTTGTCCGCATAGGCCGGGCCGATCCCGCGCTTCGTCGTCCCGATCTTGTTCTTCCCGCGCCGCTCTTCGTCGGCGGCATCCAGGCGATGATGGTAGGGCAAGAGGAGATGAGCCCGGTCGCTGATCCTCAGGTTCGGTCGGGTGACCCCCTGATCCTTGAGGTAATCCAGCTCGCGGTCGAGGAGGCCGAGGTCGAGGACCACGCCGTTGCCAATGACTGAGAGCTTGTCCGGGTAGAAGATGCCGGAAGGAACCAGGTGAAGCTTGTATTCGTTATTTCCCACGACCACGGTGTGGCCGGCGTTGCTCCCACCCTGGTACCGCACCACCATGTCGGCCTGCTCGGCCAGGTAGTCGGTGATCTTGCCCTTACCTTCGTCGCCCCACTGGGCGCCAACGATGATGATCGACGGCATGCCTACCCCTCCCCCTCGAACCCTTCGCGCCCGAGGATTTCCTTGGCCACGTGGACCCCGGACGCGGAGGCTTGGACCAACCCGCGGGTGACCCCAGCCCCGTCCCCGGCCGCGAAGAGATTCTGGACCTTGGTTTCCAATGATTTTGAGAGCTCCAGACGCTGTGAATAGAACTTGACCTCGACACCGTACAGAAGGGTATGGCGCGAGTAAACGCCTGGGGTGATCCGGTCCATCGCCTGCAGCATCTCGAGGATGCTGATCAGATGGCGGTAAGGTAGAACCAGGCTGAGGTCGCCCGGGGTGGCCTCCTTGAGGGTCGGCTCGACCATCCCGCGCTGAAGGCGTTTCTGGGTCGAGCGGCGGCCGGCCAGCAGGTCTCCCAGGCGCTGGACCAGGACTCCCCCGCCGATCATATTGGCCAGGCGGGCGATATCCCGACCGTAGGAGAGCGGCTCCTTGAACGGCTCGGTGAACGTCTTCGAGACGAGCAGGGCAAAGTTGGTGTTCTCCGTCCTCTGGTCGGAATAGCTGTGGCCGTTGACGGTCAAGAGTCCGCCGGTGTTCTCGATGACCACCTCCCCGTATGGGTTGACGCAGAAGGTGCGGACCTGGTCATCGAAGGACTTCGAGTAGTAGATGAGCTTGGCCTCATAAAGCTCCTTGGTAAATGGTTCGAGGACGACCGCCGGGAGCTCGACCCGGACTCCGATGTCGACGGGGTTGTTGGCCAGCGGCAGGCCGAGCTTCTTGGCCTGTCCGGTGAACCACTCGGCTCCCTCACGCCCGGGAACGACCACGAGGTAACGGCTCCTGATCACCGTTCCACGGGTCAGGCGGACGCCGGTCACCCGCTCCCCTTCGACCAGGATCTCCTCGGCCTGCACCCGCGTACGGATGTCGACTCGGTCGGCCAGGTGGTCGCGCATCGCCGAGAGGATGTCGTAGCAGCGATCGGTCCCCAGGTGACGGACCCGCGTGGGGATCAGGGACAGGTCGGCCGTGGCCGCCTGACGCTGTAAATCCCGAAAGGCGGCGCCGTTGGTCCCGTAGACTTCCTCCGGCGCTCCGAACCTCAGGTAGACCTGGTCAACGTAGCCGATCAGTTCGTCGAGGCGCTGACGCCCGACGTACTGCTCGAGCCATCCGCCGACGGCATGGGTCAGGGTCAGCTTGCCGTCGCTGAAGGCCCCGGCTCCGCCCCAGCCGGAGAGGATGAGGCATGGCTCGCAGCGGGTGCAGCCGACGTGCCTGACCTGCATGGGGCAGCGGCGCTGGTTGATGTCCGGCCCCTTCTCCAGGAGAAGGACCTTAAGCTTCGGCGCCTTCTCGGCGAGTTCCAAGGCGGCGAAGATGCCGGCCGGCCCGGCGCCCACGATGGTTACATCATAGCTTTCCACGTTCTCCGGCATGGATGACCAGCGCCTCCTCTGGTCCTAGTATGCGTGGGGGAAAGAAAACAACGGCCGACCACGGACATCGGGGCGGCCGAAAGTCTTTCCACAAGTGGCAGAGCCACACTCATGATAGCAGGAGAGGGCCTTTCCGTCAACAGATTGCCGAACATTCCCGGCAAAAACCCGTTTATCGTTCGTGGCTCGCCCTGGGTCATGTGTCACCGGGATTCTCTCCGCCGTATGATGTGACGTGGCCTCCCGGGCCACGGAGGGGGAATCCATGGATGCCGCTCAACAGGGGGGTCATCACGCCGCCGCCCGCGCTGGTGGCGGACCTGCGTAGGGGGGCCCCGGGGCAGATCATCAACTTGCACGGGCTCGACACCAGCGCTGCCCGCCGCCTGAACCTCGAGGTCATCGAGAGCGGCGGACCCCTGCTCTACTCCAACGATCCGGAGACGTACACCAGCCCCAACCGGGTCCTAGCCCGGGAACCGGCCTTGCCGGCTGGACCCTCACGGGTGTTCTTCCACCATCAGAACGGGACTGGGCGGGACCAGAAGTTGGCCGTGGTGGTCAGGGGCGGGCCGGGCGGATCGTGGCTGGCCATCCGCCGGCGCGGGCTGGCCGGTCCATGGTCCGACCCCCTCCCCGCCGGGCGGAGGGCCCTCTACCGCTGGCTCAGTGACGGGCAAACGTACCCGGCGCAGCGCCTGGCCGAAGGTGAAACGGCTATCCTCGACCCGGCTCTGGCGGCCACAGGAATCGCCCACGGACTCACCGTCAGCGGGATCATAGATTTGGACGTCTTTCCCGGCGGTCCTCCGGAAATGGCCGTAGTTGCCTGCGACCCGGAGGTCCTGGTCGAGAAAGCCTATCCCTCGCTGGCCCCCCACCCGAGGACCGGGCCGCCCTTCACCCGTGGAACCTCGTCGACCTGTGACCGGCAATTGAACACGTCGGCCGGCGGTGAGTTTGACCCCTATTACGATACGTCTTGGGGGGTGGCCTTCCTCCGCTGCGGCGACGGCCTGATCGACCCGAACTTGATGGTCTCGGACCACCTGACCCCGGTCGGGGGGCCTGAGCCGCTGCCCGGAAACTACGGCCTGCTCTACCGGATCCACCTGTGGGTCACCGCCAGCGACCGGCGGGACCTGGCGGTCTTGGTCAACCCCCGCGGCATGGATTTCGGCGGGGCGATCAAACTCCCGGCCGGGATCGATGCCGGTGGCGAAGTCTACCTGCCCTGGTCCCCCGACTCCCTGGCCGATCCCGGACTGGCCGTGATAGCCGGACGCTTTGTCCCGGGGGAAGGCATCGGGCTGTGGATGCAGTTCATGATCCCCGGGGGGGCGAATGCCCCGGTCAATCTGGCCCTGGTCCCCTATCACGGTGATCCGCCGTCGGGCCGACCCACGGCTCCTTGACCAGGGCCTCGGGTCTCGGCCCGCCGTCCGCCAGAAAGCGCCCGAGCTCACCAGCGGCTTCAAGGGCGGCCTTGTGCCCGCTAACCTCGCCCCTCTGGTCAATTCCAGGGAAGAATAACCCACCCAGGTAGGTGACGTCATTGGTCCGAAAGAAGGCCCGGACTTCGGCCCCGAGGCCCCGGAAGATCTCCGGATTCTTCAACCCCGATACGGCGATGATCGCTCCGAGACGTCCCCTCGGCCGCTCCTCGGGGTTTTTCTTCAGCTTGTACTTACCCACCCAATTCGCCTGGTTGCGGTCGAACATCGCCTTGGTCTGAGAGGTGCTTCCGGCGAAGAAGACAGGCGAGGCAATGATGATCCGGTCGGCCTCCCTGATCTTCGGGTAGAGCTCCTGCATGTCGTCCTGGACCACGCAGGACCCGGTTTGATCGCAGCCGCCGCACTCGCGGCAGCCCTCGTACTCGAGGCGGCTGAGGACGACCTTGTCGGTCTCGGCCCCGGCCGCCTGGGCCGCCGAGACGGCCTCGTCGAGGAGGATCTCGGTGTTCCCGCCGCGGCGCGGGCTGCCGAGGAAGGCCAGGATCTTGAGGGACGGTTGGTCACTCATGCTCCGCCCGCCTTCTCCGCCACGAAGTAGATGCGGGCGGTCTCGCTGTCCGGCGGGTCGAAGCCGTAGGCACTGTAGGCGGCGAGGATGGAGAACCCGGCCGCCCTGAGAGCCGCCTCAATCTCTTCGACGGTGTAGGCCCGCTCGCGGTGAACCTCCTTGAACTGGCGGTAGAGGTCGCCGTCGGAGCGCAGGAAGCCGGTCAGCCGGATCTCCCAGATCCGGTTGAGGGCGTGATAGAGGTTCTCCCAGACCAATGAGAAACCATTGTCCTCGACGAACATGGTCGTGTCGGGGATGTGGGAAAGGCGGTAGGCCGAGTTGACGTCGAAGATGAACAGCCCCTTGGGGTTAAGGGCAGCGTGGACCCTACGGCAGACTTCCTTGAGTTCGCCAAGCTCCAGGACGTAGTTGATGCTGTCGTAAAGGCAGGTGACCAGGTCCACCGGTTCTAGGAGGGAGAACTGGCGCATGTCGCCCTCCTCGAAGACGATAGGCAGCCCTTCGCGCTCGGCCTTCTCCCGGGCCTTGGCCAGCATCTCCGGGGAGCGGTCGAGGCCCATGATTTGGTACCCCCGCCGCGCGAATGGAAGGGTGCTGTTGCCCGTGCCGCAGGCCAGATCCAGGATGGACCCGGGACGATGGTCGAAACGCTGGAGAATGGCCTCAATGTAGTCAACCCAGAGGTCATATCCGACGTCCTGCATGACCTGGTCGTAGAGGCGGGCGAAGTGCTTGTAGGGCTGGGACAGGTCAACCTCCAAGGGGCTCACCCCCGGGTCCGGTGGTCGAGGCGAGGCGGTGCTCGTACCGCTCGAGGTGCTGTTCAATCTCAAAGCCCAGGGCGACGGCCCGGTTGACGGCGTCGTGCCCGGAGTCCCCGATCCAGGCTCTCAGCTCAGGGTGATGGGACCGCTTGGCCGCTTCGTTCAGGAGGACGCCGAGGACCCCCTCGTAGATGGGTCCGGCCGACTCCTCCGGACAGAGTTCGAGGAGGGCCCGGCCGTCCGGGGAGAAGGCTTGCAGACCGACAGGGGCGTCTCCCCTGCAGATCAGGCTCAGCGACTGGAAGGCGGCCTGCCACCCTGGGAGACGCTCGTTTCTCAGGACGGCTTCGGCGGAGAAGCTGGGCTCTTTGGCCCCCCGGCTGAGCTTACGAGCGAGCGAAGCCAAGTCGGCGGCATCGCTGCCGGGGCGGTAGGCCCGCAGGTGATAACCCTGAGGGAGTGGGACGGACGGTATCCGCTCCAGGGGATGAACCACTTGCCAGTATGCCCCGGCGAGTGAGAAGCCGTTCTTGGAGATGAAGGGGCCCAGAGTCGTGGACTCCGCCGGGATGGTCATCTCGGCCACCGCTGCGCCCCGCTCGGAGGCCTTGGACAACAGGGCCTGGAGGAGCTTACTGCCGATGCCCTGCCCGCGGTACCCGGGGCGGACGTACGGGCCGGCGATGGTCAAGCGCCCCGGCAGCTGGGGTATCCCGTTGGAGTCGAGCTCGCCATAGCCGAGGACCAGCCCTGACCACTCAGCGATGAGGCCGTCTTCCAGGTCCTCGGGATGGGTCCACCCGGCGATGAAGGCTGTCAACTGCTCGCGGTCGTCCGCACCGAGCCGTCGGAAGGCGACATCTTCTAGTGACAGGTAAAGCAGGATAGGCAACTCCTCATCCGAGTCCCGGAGGCGGACCACGAGTTCAATGGATTCAATGTCTTCCTGTCCGGCCCGCCGCCCGCGTCTGACGAGTTCCTCGGCCACGAGCCGGCTGATCGGGCGCCAATAGTCTTTTCCGGCCAAAGGCTCAATCTCGTCGCCGCCTTCAAAAGTCATGGCCAAGTCGGCATGGACCACTGTCGGCGGGACGCCGCGCTGTCGGGCGACCTCACCCAGACGGCCAAGAAGCCCCTGGATGTCCTTGAGCGTATGCCCGCGCTCCTTGAGGAGCGAGATGAGAAAGAGGGTCTGGAGGACGTCCTGGGGGTAGAAGCCGCTGCGCCCGCCCGCGGCCAGATTCCGAACCACCGCGTGGGGCAGCAGTCCTTGCGAGGCATAGAGCCGCAGGGTTCGGTGGTTGATGTCGATCCCCTGCTGTCTGGCGATCTTGATGAAGTCCTCAGTGGGGATCAGGCTCTGGGCCGGGTCGAAACCACTCACTGGACCAACCTCCTGAACCATGGGACTGTTGGGTAACGGGTAACCTCATGGTACACCCGACAACTGTCATGTGTCAAATAGGCATGAGCATGGATTCGTGGGGCCAGATTGACCCCGGCACGGGGACACCGATACGGCTGGGGCTCAGGCCGTCCCGGCGAACGCCGATCCGTCCGGCGGACGGCATTAATAGGCCAGGGGGCAACGAAAAACCCACGGCTCGGATTGGCGCCGCGGGCATGGCCGACTGATATCGGGCTCCGGAGGGCTCCGGAGGGCTCTGCTGGAGAGCCCGAGGCCCTGCGGGGTCCGCTAGGCCGGCTTGCGGAAGTGCTCCGGATCGGCAAAGCGGCCGTATTCCTTGAGGAAGACGAGCTCGACCGTGCCGGTCGGACCGTTCCGCTGTTTGGCGACGATGATCTCGGCGAGGTTCTTCTTCTCGGTATCCGGCTTGTAGTACTCCTCACGGAAGATGAAGGCGACCAGGTCGGCGTCCTGTTCAATGGCGCCTGACTCACGGAGGTCAGAGAGGAGCGGACGCTTGTCGTCGCGCTGCTCGACAGCCCGGCTAAGCTGCGACCCTATGACCACGGGGACTTTTAGCTCACGGGCCAATGCCTTCAGGGAACGGGATATCTCCGATATTTCTTGCTGGCGGTTCTCGACTCGCCCGCGCGTCCGCATGAGCTGGATGTAGTCAACGACGATCAACCCCAAGTTGTGCTCGGCCTTGATCCGGCGGGACTTGGCCCTTAGTTCCATGATCGAGACCGAGGGGCTGTCATCGATGAAGATGGGAGCGTCCGACAGCCGGCCGAGGGCGTGCGAAAGGCGAGGCCAGTCGGCGTCGGTCAGGTGGCCGGTCCTGAGCCGCTGGCCGTCGACGCCGGCCTCGGAGCACAGAAGCCTCTGAGCCAACTGCTCTTTGGACATCTCGAGGCTGAAGATGGCCACCGGCTGTGTCTTTTGGATGGCCGCATTCCTGGCTATGTTCAGAAGGAGGGTGGTCTTGCCCATCGACGGGCGGGCAGCGATGACGATGAGGTCGGATGGTTGGAGGCCGGAGGTTATCGCGTCGATGCCCTTGAAGCCGGTGGGGACCCCGGTGATCCCTTCCTTGTTGCTGTAGAGGAACTCGATCCGTTCGAAGGCGTCCAACAAGACACTCTTGATTGGCGAGTACCCTTCGCTGGCTCGTCGCTGGGCGATCTCGAAGATGCGCCGCTCGGAATCGTCGATGAGCTCGGTGACATCCTCGGCCCCCTGGTAGCCTCGACCGACGATGTCCGTTCCCACCGTTATGAGCTGCCGCAGAAGGGCCTTCTCCTCAACGATTTTGGCATAGTACTCAGCGTTGGCCGCCGTCGGCACGGCGTTGGCCAGAGCGGTCAGATAGGCTACCCCGCCGACGGCCTCTAGTTGGCTGCGGCGCTTCAGTTCTTCGGTCACGGTGACCAGGTCGACCGCCTCGCCGCGCTCGTGGACGTCGAGGATGGCCTGAAAGATTTCCTTGTTGGCCTCTCGGTAGAAGTCTTCCCGCTGTAGGACGTCGGAGGCCTTGATGATGGCCTCCCGCTCAATCAGCATCGAGCCCAGGACGGCCTGCTCGGCCTCGAGGTTCTGCGGCGGGATGCGGTCCAAAGACAGACTCAAGACCAATCCCCCCTGGCGGCACTCAATTGGTGGTGGTGTCGAGTGGGACCGGCGCGGACGCGTAGCTGAGGGCCTCTTCGACCGTGTCGACGGCGACGACCTCGATTCCTCGGACATCGGCCGGGACGTCCTTGAGGTTCTCCCGCGGGAGGATGATCCGTTTCATGCCCGCTTGCTTGGCCCCGTAGATCTTCTCGAAGATCCCGCCGACCGCGCGGGTGCGTCCCTGGATCGAGATCTCGCCGGTGACCGCAACGTCCTGCCGGATCGGGATCCGCTCGAGAGTGCTGTAAATAGCCAGGAAGACGGCCAGCCCGGCCGACGGCCCGTCGATGTTCCCCCCGCCGATGACGTTGACGTGGAGGTCGTAGGCCGAGATCTCCTTGCCGGTAAGGCGGCGAATGACCGAGGCGGCGTTGAAGACAGAGTCCTTGGCCATCGAGCCGGCGGTCTCGTTGAACCTGAAGGTGCCCTTGCCGGGCTCGCGGACCGGGAAGGCCAGAGCTTCCACTTCGATCACCGAACCCATGAACCCGTATACGCCGAGTCCGAAGGTCTTCCCGACCTCCGCCCGGTCGCTGGCCTTCTGGGGGGCGTTGGGAAGCATCCGGCCGACCTGGATGACCTGGAAGATGTGTTCCCGGGTCAGGCGGAGGCGCGGCTCGGGCTTCCGTCTGCCGGCGGTCGCCTCGGCCGCGGCCGAGGGGCCCGACGGGTGAGGGACCTTGGCCTCGTCGGCCTGCACCGGGTCGCTGGCCACGCCCCCGGCTGAGACCGGAGCCGTCACGGCCACCTCGTCTTCCCTCTCCTTCTGGGCTCTCTGGTAAAGGGCCAGACCGTAGGCGTCGGCCAGGATGCCGATGGCCTTCCGCCCCTCGATGGTGTACTCGCTGATGATCTCCTGGACCTTCTTGTCCACACCAACCCGGAGCTTCCGCCCGGCGTTGGCGACAATCTGCCGGATCTCCCCCGGCCCGAGCGGGTCGAAGAAGACTTCGGCGCAACGCGAGCGGATGGCCGGGTTGATCTCGGCGGGCTCCCTGGTGGTCGCCCCGATGAGGACGAAGTCCGCCGGAGCCCCTTCATCGAAGAGCTTCTTGACGTATTTAGGAACGTTCGGGTCATCCGGGTCGTAGTAGGACGAATCGAACCTGACGCGCTTGTCTTCGAGCACCTTGAGCAGCTTGGCCAGGAACATCGGCTCCAGTTCGCCGATCTCGTCGATGAAGAGGATCCCACCGTGGGCCTCGGTGACCAGCCCGAGCTTGGGCTCGGGGACGCCGCCGTCGGCCAGGTCGCGCCGGGCCCCCTGATAGATCGGGTCGTGAACGGAGCCGAGGAGGGGATTGGTGACCTCCCGGGGGTCCCACCGGAGGGTGGTCCCGTCGACCTCGACGAAGGGGGCATCGTTGGCGAAGGGGGAGTGCTTGAGGCGCTTGACTTCCTCGAGGCATAGGCGGGCGACGGTCGTCTTGCCGACGCCGGGAGGCCCGTAGAGGATGACGTGTTGGGGATAGGGTGAGGAGATCTTGGCCAGGAGAGCCTTGATCGCCCGCTCCTGACCGACCACCTCGGCCAGCGCGGCCGGTTTAAGGATATCCAGGGCCGACTTGGTCAGCTGCTTGTGTTCGAGCTTCTCCAAGACGGCGAATTTCTTCAGGGTCTGGGCGTTCTCCGGACCGGTGTCCTCTTTGATGATCTGCAGCTTGATCTCGCGGACGTAGTCTTCATGCCGCTGCTGCATGCGCTCGGCGATCTTCCGCTCGACTTTGTCCTCGACCGACTTGCGGGCAATGATGTCGGCGATCTCGTTCTCGATGCCATCGATTACCGATGGAAAGTCGGAGGGGCTCGCGGGCCCCTCGATGGTCGGGTCCTCAAAGACCACCTTCTGAAGGGCGAGGACCTGTTGAGCCAGGTCTTTGGAGCGCATGCCGTCAAGGGCCTCGAGCTTGCCGGCCCGAAGGATGAGCTTGTCAGACCCGTAGATGTCGGAGAGCAAGTTGAACAAGGCAGCCACCTGCCGCCGAGTCAATTCCTCGTCGGTGAGTTTGGCTCTGAGCTCTCCCCGGGGATTGGCCCGGACCAGCCGATCAAGAAACGGTTTCAACCAATAACCTCCCTGGCGCTGTGTCAATGCGGACCGGCCGCGTGGCCCTAGACGGCCTTGCCCGCTGCTTCGACGACCAGCTTGATGGTCACCCCGACTTTCGGGTGGAGGCGCAGCTGGACGTCATGGGCTCCAAGGGTCTTGATGGCTTCGGCGAGGACCACCCGGCGGCGGTCGATGTTGAGTCGGGTCTCCTTGGCGATCCCGTCGACGATGTCCTGACTCGTGACGGAACCGAAAAGGCGCCCGCCTTCCCCGGCCTTGGCCTTGAGGACCAAGGTCAACCCCTTGAGCTTGGCCGCCGCTTCCTCGGCCGCCTCCATCTCGTGCTCGGCCCGGTTCTCGAGCCTCTTCTTCTCGTTTTCGAAGTGGCGGACAGTCCCGCCGGCGGCCTCCGAGGCCAGCCCCCTGGGAAAAAGGTAGTTCCTGGCGTACCCCTCGGCGACATCGACCGTCTCGCCCTTGTGGCCGAGCGCCTTGATCTCCTTGAGCAGGACGACGATCATTGCTGGTTCACCCCCAACGTGGCTTATCGACAGCCGGCTACCTTTCGGGCCGGAGTCTCAGTCGACGGTAATCAAAGAGGAAATCGAAGATGCCGAACCACATGGCGAGGTTCATGGCCGCAGGAGCGATGAAGAGAAGGACGATGATCGTCACCCGCAGCCCTTTGGTCACTCCGAGCTTGGTCAGATAGAAGTAGGCGACCGAGAGGCCTTCGATGACGAAAATGATCGAGCACAGGTAGAAGAGATTGGTCGCCGCCGAAACGTAGGGCGCCAGGGCGGGGAAACGGCCGGAGGCTCGGCTGACCACCAGGGCCGGCGCCCAGACCAGCAGAATCGGCAGGAGGGGTAGTTGCCAGCGGGCGAAAGCCGGGAAGGGTTTCACGGACAGGCCGAACCGCGGCAACAGGGATTCGGCCAGTGCGTACTGCAACAGGGCATAGAAGAAGGCCGACCCCACCAGCAGAGCGGCCGCGTAGCGGGTGATGACCGTCCTGGTCCAGGCGATTTGGTTCTGGACCAGGGTCAGTTGGTCCGGCGGCAGGTTGGCCCCGTATGACTTGAGGACTTGGTTGTAAGAGGCCTCCATGACCGACCAGAGGTCGGTGGCCGGATTGCGGCCGGTGGTCAGGTAGAGCAGGCCGAAGATGAGGAGAAGGCCGGTGGCGAGACCGATCCCTCCCAGAAGGTAGGCGCGCAAAGGCTCCAGGCGTCGTCGGAAGGCATAGCCGTAGGCCAGGGCGACGAAGCCCATGGCCCCGACGATGGACACGGCCTGCAGGGGGCCGATGATCAGGGTGGTCAGGGCGGCGGTGACAATGAGGGCCATGACGGTGACCCTCAATCCGTGCCGCATCTGAAGGATGATCAGCGGAAGGGGCCAAAAGAAGAGGGAGATCGCCCCGACCGCCGGAATAATCGCTCCGGCTACCCCGATCACCACCGCCACGCCGGCCAGGATGGCGGCCTCAACGAGTGGTTTGGTTTGGCTTGTGGCTGGCACCGAGTCCCTAATACCTCCAGTTGAACCGGTCTAACGACAGGATTACCATTTCTTGCTCTTTAAAGCGGGTCATGGGCCGGCCACAGGGTTAAAAAATGGGCCTCGGTAAGGCCTTTTTGACCGGGGACCTGCCGCGTCTGAAAAGAATTCGCCGCCGTCATCGGTTCTCCTTTTGGTCATCTGGTGGGCGAGCGGCGCTCTTCGGGTCGAGTCGGCGGTCGCCTGAGGGGCCGTTCAACTCGGCGAGATGAGGATTGACGGCCCCTGACTGAAGGTGAGAAAGAGCGCCCGGTGGGCGCTCTCTTGGTCGAAGCATCGAGGCCAGAAACGGCTTTGGGTCGGGCTTGGGAAGGCTACTGCTTCCCCTGACCGAGAAGCTGACCCTGGTCGTTGACGGGAGCGGCCTTCAGGATGACGATGTCGACCCGCCGGTTCTTGGCCCGGTTGGCCTCGGTGGAATTGGGGACGACCGGCCGGTACTCGCCATAGCCGACGACGAAGAAGCGCGAGGCCGGAAAGTTCTTTTGATCTACCAAGTAGTGGACGACGTTGGTCGCCCGGCGGGCCGAGAGCTCCCAGTTCGAGGGGAAGTCGTGGGTGCTGATGGGCAGGTTGTCGGTGTATCCTTCGACGCTCACGTAGTTCGGGACCTGGGCGACGAAGGGCGCCAACTTGTCGATGATGACTTTGGCTTCACGGATGATCTCGGCGTCTCCGGGGTTGAAGAGGACGGCCCCGAGGCTGATGGTCAGGCCTCGGTCGCCGTAGTAGATGGAGACCGAGCCCTCGCCGCCTTCGGCTTGGGTCGCCTGGGCCATCGCGTTGCCCAGGTCTTCGAGGACATCGCCGGTCTCTCCGACCGGTATGGCCCCCCCGCCCATGCCGAGGCCCGGGCCGGGCGTCCCGGACATCCCGCCGGAAAAGAACGAGGCCCGCAGGGATCCGGCCAGGGTCTTGAATTTCTGGGCGTCGACCATCGACATGGAGTACATGACGACGAAGAACACCATCAGCAGGGTGATCAGATCAGAATAGGTCAGGAGCCAGCGCATCCCGCCGGCTCCGTCATGACCGCCGCCCCCATGCCCTTCGCCCTGGCCCTTCCTACTCACCCGGACCGCCGCCTTTCTCTTTGTCTTGCTCCTTGGCCGCCTGTTGGAGCTTCGGCGGGAGGAAGACCTCGAGCTTCTCGCGGACGATCCGCGGGTTCTCGCCGGCCTGGATGGAGAGGATGCCTTCGAGGATCATTTCCTTGATGAGCAGTTCGACCTTGCTCTTCAGCTTCAGCTTGTTGCCGAGGGGCAGCCAGAGCAGGTTGGCCGTGCCGATGCCGTAGAAGGTGGCCAGGAAGGCCACGGCGATACCCTTGGACAGCGCGGCTGAGTCCTCGATGTTGCCGAGGACAGTGATCAGCCCGACGACGGTGCCGATGATCCCCATCGTCGGGGCGAAACCGCCGGCCGTCTCGAACATGCTGGCGGCGGTATTGTGGCGCTTTTCGAGGAAGACGATCTCCGTCTCGAGGATGTTCCGGACGAGCTCAGGGTCGGCCCCGTCGATGACCAGGTTCATCCCCCGGACGAGGAACTTGTCCTGGGTGTCCTTGATGAACTCCTGAAGGATCAGCAGACCCTCGCGGCGGGCCTTCTCGGCGAACTCGACGAGGAGGTCGATGAACTTCAGGGGGTCGGTGTCCTGTTTCTTGAAGGCCAGGGTCATGACCTTCGGCAGGGCGGCCACGTCCTCCATGGAGTAGGAAATGATCGTGGCCCCGAGGGTTCCCCCGATGACCAGGATGAAGGCCGAAGGCGCCAGGAGCGACCTCAGGTTGGTGCCTTCGATGATCGACGACACCAGCAGGGCGCCCCAGGCTCCCACTAGGCCGATTACGGTGGCAAGGTCCACGGCTTAACCCCCTGAAAAGTAAGAGCCTTCCGCACATATTGTCGGAAGGCTCGAGACGATACTTTAGCCGTTATGTAACCCTGCCGCCCGGGCGGCTCGCGCCCAGCCCCTTATTCCTGGGTGAAGGGCAAAAGGGCGATGTTCCTAGCCCGCTTGATCGCCATCGTCAGCTGGCGCTGATGCTTGGCGCAGTTGCCGGAAATCCGGCGGGGAAGGATCTTGCCCCGCTCCGACAGGTACCGGCGCAGCCTGGGCACATCCTTGTAGTCGATGTCCTTGATCTTGTCCACGCAAAAACTGCAGACGCGGCGCTTTGGCCGGCGACCCTTCTCTCGGCGAGGCCGGGACTCGCGACGCGGACCACGGTCACCGGGGCCCCCAGGGCCACGGTCGGACGGGCCACGATCGCCGTATGGTCCCCTCGGGCCGGCCGGTGCCGGGCCGGTGGGGCCGGGAGCACTCGCCGGAGCGGGAACCGGGCCGGTTGGGACGGCGCCCTCAAGTTTCTCCATGTATGCTCACCTCAAAATGGGATGTCATCTTCGGAAACCTTGACCTCATCGCCGATGTCATCGGCGGAGCCGGTTGAAGGTGCGGGGGCGGGCGCGGACTCTTTCGGACGATCGAGGAAGTGGAAGTTGTCGGCGACGACCTCAGCGGCCCGCCTCTTTTGACCGTCCTGGGTCTGGTAGGAGCGGACTTGGAGGCGCCCCTCGATGGCCACCAGCCGGCCCTTGGAAAGGTGCTGGGCACAGTTCTCGGCGAGCTTCCTCCAGGTCACGATGTCGATGAAATCGGTCTCTCGCTGGCCGGATTGGCTGGTAAAGGGCCGGTCGACGGCCAGTGTGAAAGTGGCCACCGGCACCCCGTTCGGCGTGTACCGGAGCTCGGGTTCTTTCACCAAGCGTCCAATTAGGACGATCCGGTTCAACAAGGCGTGTCCACCACCTGAGTCTAGGTCTCCTGGCGGATGATCAAGTGCCGGATGACTTCGTCGGTGATCTTGAGGACCCTCTCCAGTTCCGCGGCGGCTTCGGCCTCACCGTCGAACTGCAGGACCACGTAGAACCCCTCGAAGAGACCTTTGACTTCGTATGCCAGGCGCCGCTTTCCCCACTTCTCGACCTTGGTCACGGTGGCGCCCTGGGCAGTCAACAGGTTCTGGAACTTCTCGATGACCGCGGTGGTCTTCTCTTCATCAAGCTCGGGTCGGATCACAAACATGACTTCGTATTTCCTCATGGCTCTTCACCTCCTCCCCCTGGACTTAACGGCCCCATACGGTGTGGTATGGAGCGGGGCAGCCATGCGGGTCTAATTATATCACCGGGCTTCGGCCAAACGCAAGAACGACGTGAAGAAGCTGGTTTTTCCGGGCGAGGCCGTCGACCCGCAGCCGCTGACGCGGGCATTTCCGCGACGCCGAATCACGAGTTGAACCTGAAGCAAAGGGTGTCGCCGTCCTTCACCTTGTACTCCCGTCCCTCGATCCTCAGGTAGCCGGCGTCGCGAGCGCCGGCCATGGAACCGGCCTTGGCCAGGTCCGACCAGTTCACCACCTCGGCGCGGATGAAGCCCTTCTCCATGGCCGAATGGACCTTTCCCGCGGCCGCGGGGGCCGGAGTGCCCTTGGGGACGGTCCAGGCATGCAGTTCGTTGTCGTTGACGGTGAAGAACGTCACCAGGTTCAGAAGATCGAAGCTCTTTTTGACCACGGCGGGCAGGGCGGAGCCGGCCCAGCCAAGCTCGTTCAGAAAGACCTGTTGGTCCTCCGGGCCGAGCTCGGCCACTTCTGCCTCCAGTTTGGCCGGCACGGCGACGGCCGGGTCGCGACGGCGCCCGGCATGGTCCAGGACGGCCTGGAGCAAGGGGTCCGCGGCAGGGTCATGGGCCTTCTCGGAAACGTTGACGGCAAAGAGCACGGGCTTGGCGGTGAGCAGGAAGAGCTCGCGGACGAGATCGCGGAGTCCGGGGTCGGCCGCTGCCCCCCGGGCGGAGAGGCCCCGCGCCAAGGCCTCGCGGATTCTCCGGAGGAGGGCGAGTTCGTCCAGGGGGCGCCGGTCGCCCGTCTTCAGCTTTCGCTCGGTCTTCTCCCGTCGCTTGTCGACGGTGTCCAGGTCGGCCAGGAGCAGCTCGGCGTCCACCGTCTCGATGTCCCTGACCGGATCGAGCACGGTGTCGACGTGGGGCACTTGGGGATCGTCGAAAGCCCGGACGACGTGAAGGATGGCGTCCACCTCGCGGATGTGGGCCAGGAACTGGTTCCCCAAGCCTTCTCCGTGGCTGGCCCCCTTGACCAACCCGGCGATGTCGACGAACTGAATCGCGGCTGGGACGACTTTCTTCGGGCGGGTGGCCCTGACGACGGCGGCGAGCCGTTCATCGGCGATCTCCATGACCCCCGTGTTCGGCTCGATGGTGCAGAACGGGTAAGGGGCAGTCTGGGCCCCGGCTCTGGTCAGGGCGTTGAAGAGAGTCGATTTGCCCGAGTTCGGCAACCCGACGAGTCCGCACTGGAAGGCCATGGTGATGACCACCTCCCACCCAGAAGTATAGCAGAAAGGCCGCCCGAAACATACTTGCGGGCGGCCTCGGGGGACCGGTGGGGGCCGTAGGGGCGGCGCCGTCGAGCGGGGGACAGTGGCACGGGGGCAGCGGAGCCAAGTCGGGTCATTGCCCGGCCGCCACCGATGGTCTCTTGGCTTGCTTTCCCTCATACATCCGCTCATCGGCGCGGGCCACCAGTTCGGCCGGCCGGGCTCCATCGTCCGGGAAGATGGCCACGCCGACCGTCACCCCGGGGAGCCTGAATTCTCGTTCCTGCAGGCTGATGGAACGGTCGGCGACGGTCGCCGCCAGGCGCTCGGCGGCCTGCCTGGCCTCGTTGGCGCCGGTCCTGGGGAGGATGACGGCAAACTCGTCCCCTCCATACCTGGCAACGGTGTCGGTCGCGC
Organism: Bacillota bacterium; assembly: GCA_036504675.1. Taxonomy (NCBI): domain Bacteria; kingdom Bacillati; phylum Bacillota; species Bacillota bacterium. The sequence continues at coordinate 30,119 of DASXUT010000035.1, forward strand.
GAAAGCTCTCATCGAGTGCCCTGGCCAGCGCCACCAGGGCCTTGTCGCCTGCGAGGTGGCCGTAGACGTCGTTGATCAGCTTGAGGCTGTCGACGTCGATGAGGATTATCGCCAGAGGGGCCATGTCTTTGGCCGATCGTGAGATTTCCTCCTCCAGGCGTCGGTAGAAGTAGGAGTGGTTGTACGTTCCGGTGAGGCCGTCGTGGATGGCGGCGTGGGCTACCTGTTCGTGGTAGCGGGCCACCTCGATGGCGATGGAAATCTGCCCGGCCACCGCGCTGACCAGGTAAAGGTCTTCTCGGGAAAAGGCGTTCAGCGGCTCCGATTCAATGTCGAGGACACCGATGGTCCGCCCTTCGGCGACTAGCGGCACGGCCAGTTCGGAGAGCATCCGGCGGGCCGGGCTCGGGTAATAGCGGGGATCTGAGCGGACGTCGCCGACCACCTGGGGCAGGCCATGCTGGGCGACCCATCCGGTGAGCCCCTGCCCCTTGAGGATGTGGGGCCGCTCCGGCCCGGTCGGCAGCCCGACCGAGGCCTTGGCGACCAGGTCTCCGGTTTCCTCGTCGACCAAGAAGAGGGTATACAGGTTGGGCCCCATCGCGTCGTAGAGGATGCTGAGGATGCGGTGCATCAGATGGGACGGGTTCAGGAGGGACCTGGTCTCGAGGGAAATCTGGTAGAGAATCCCCAGTTCCTTCCCGTGGACCGGGAGGATCCGCCCGATGGTCGTCTCGGGCTTGGGTGGGCCAGCCTCCAGCGGGCCCCTGCCCCCGGGTCGCTCAAGGACGGCATAGGCCGGATCGCGCTCCTCTTGTAGACGTCTCAAGTGGGTCACGAGGTGATCCACTACCGTCGGGTCGAATTGGGTCCCCCGGCCGGCCTGAAGCCTGGTGATGGCCTCTTCCGGGCGGAGTCCCAGGCGGTACGGCCGGTCAGTGGTCATCGCGTCGAAGGAGTCGGCGACGGCAAGAATGCGCGAACCAAGCGGGATGGCCTCCCCGGAGATTCCGTCCGGGTACCCCCCACCGGCCCACCATTCATGGTGATGCTTGACCAGCGGGACGATCTCTCGAAACTGGGCCACTTGCTGCAGGATGTTGGCCCCCTTGACCGGATGTTCCATCACTTGCGCCCGTTCGAGGGGATCCAACGCGCCCTTCTTCTTGAGGACGGTATCCTCGAGCCCGATCTTCCCGATGTCGTGGAGGACGCCGGCGTATTCGATGGTCGGCAGGGTCTCCGCCGGCAGGTTCATCTCCCTGGCGATCATCAGGGCGTAATGGGAGACGCGGGACGAATGGGCTCGGGTGCGGTGGTCCCGGGCGTCGACCGCCTCAGCCAGGGTCTTGATGGCCGCCATGTAGAGGTCACGTTCGCGCTTGAAGACGGTCGCGTTATGGATGGCAATGGCCAGCTGTCTTGAGAGGGTACCGATGGCGTCGACCTCGTCCTCGATGAAGGCCCCCGGGGTCCTGGACTCAAGGTCCAGGACGCCGAGGACGTCGTCGCCGACCTTGAGAGGAAGGCACATGCGGGCCCTGGAGGCCAGGCCGGCCACCGAGGCTTGGACCGGGTCCTGACCGACATCATTGGCCACCAGGGGCTGTCCATTGCGGGCCACCCACCCGGCCATTCCTACATTGACGCTCTGGGTGAAGCCGTCCGGGACGTCCTTGGCCATCGTCCCGGCCTGGGCATAGAGTCTGAGTTCCTCACTTTCCCGGTCATGCAGGAAGACGGCGGAATAGTCGTGGCCCAGGTCCTTGGTGAGGAAGACGACGACCTCATTGAGCAAGGTCGGCAGGTCGAGAATGGCGGTGAGGTGATGGCTGGCGCGGCCGATGGCCGTCAACTCGCTGACCTTTCGTTCCAGCCGGCGGGTCAGCCGGCTCTCCTGGATGGCCGAGGCCAACTGTCCGGCGAGGCCTTTGACCAGCTGCTCGTGTTTCTCGCTGAATTCCGCCGGCCCGGAGTAGCCGATCAGCAGGGCGCCCAGCTGGTCTTCCCCGCTGCGCATGAGCCCGACGATGGCGCTTCTGACCCGGAACTGCCCCTGGAAGCAACGAGACAAGCCGGTAAGCTTGGCGGCGTCCTCGATGAAGACGACTTCGTCGGTCCCCGCCGAGCCGGCCAGGGTGGCGAAGTCTGCCGCGATCTCGGAGAGGGGTTCCACCCCGGTCACCTCGACCTCACCGCCGGTGCGGGTGGCCCGCATGATTGTCCTTGGCGTCCGGTGGCCGGGCTCGTGGACACAGACGGCCATGCCGTCGTATCCCAAGACCTTGACCATACAGTTGGCGGCGGCTGAGAAGATGGACCGGAGGTCGTCCCGTCTGGCCACCCTCTGGGCGACTTCAAGAAGGGCCGTCAAGACGTCGGCCTCTTCTCGGAGCTTCGTGTAGAAGCGAACGTTTTCGATCATCCCTGAGACCTGTCCGGCCATTCTTTCGGCGAAGTCCTGCTCAGCCGGGGTGAAGGGCTGCCTGTGATTCCGCGAAAGGCTGAGTGATCCGAGGAGCCTCCCGCGAAACCCCAGGGGGACGGTGAGGCTGAAGCAAGCGTCGGCCCCCCAGAGGGCCGCGGCCAATCCCTCATCGGCCGCGGTTTCCGGGGGCGGAACGCTCCGGAGGGTGACGTTCCAGGGCTGGGGCCCGGGCCCTTCCGGGCGCGCGCCGGCCAGCTCCAAACCGCCGGTAGCGGTCTCAAGGGCGAGGCACAAGTGATCGAGGGGGACCACCGTACTCAGCTCCGTAGCCAGCTGGGGTACGAATTCCCCGGGGGTGGTCGAGGTCGCGGCGGCGTGAAGGGTGCGGTTAAGAGCGGCGTTCTGTTCCGCCCGGGCACAGGCTTGTCGGCGTAGGGTCGCATTGTTGACGGCGACGGCCAGGTGGTCCACGATGGGGGTCAGGAAGCTGATGGTCGTTTCGTCGAAGGCGTTTGGCTTGGCGCTTCCCAGGTTGAAAGTGCCGAGGCAGGTGTCGCCGAAGATGAGGGGAAGGCAGAGAACGCACCTGAGGTCCGTCTCGAGGAGGGCGCGGTCCCCCACGAACTCATCGGGATTCGCTTGGAGATCCCGGGAAAGGACCGGGGCCTTGACTTCGACGGCTCGCCCAGTTCTGGTCCCTTCCAGAGAGCCGCCTCCGCGATCGGAGTGGGCCTGGTCGAGGCGGCCGATGAGGGCCAGCGGCTGGAACGTCTTCCCTTCTTGGTCAACGGTGGCCACGGAAAGCTGGTCGAAAGGGACGTGCTTCCCGATGGCCTTTCCCAAGGAACTAAGGACGCTATTGAGGTCGAGGCTGGAACTCAGGGCCAGCGCAGCTTCGCTGGCCGCCCGCAGACGGGCCTGCGCCTCCCGCTCCCAGGAGATGTCTCGGAGGGCGACCAGCCGGCCGGTGACTTCGCCGGCCCGCGCGTGCAGTGGGGTTGTGAAGACGCTGAGGGTCGCCCCGGCCGGCCTGACCAGTTCGACCTCTTCCTTCACCGTCCGGCCTGCCTTGGTGTATGCTCCGGTCAGGAGTCTTTCGACTTGGTGCGGATCGGCAGCCCGGCTTCTGAGAACTTCAAGGATGGGGCCAGGGGCCCTTTGCCCGATCAGTCCCTCGGGGTCGAGCCCGAGGAGGTCGGCGACTCGCTTGTTGGCAATCTGAATGATGTGCCGGGGGTCGGTCATGATGATTCCGGCATCGGACGATTCCAGAAGGGCTTCCAGCTTCTCGCCCCAGTCCCTGGCGTGGTCGTAGACGGTGACCTGGTCGATGACCTGGGCCGCTTCGTCCGCGAAGGCCCTGAGCTCGGGCAGCATTTCCGCGGCAAACGTCCCCGTATGGTCGCTGGCCAGGTCGATGACTCCCAAGACGTGGCCGTCCTTGACCAACGGGAGGCAAGCCTGAGACCGCAACCCAGCGGCCACGGATGGGGCTGAGAAGGGGTTCTTGGCGGCGTCATTGGCCATTCGGAGTCTTCCGTCGGCGACGGCCTGCGCGGCGAGTCGGCTCACCGGGGCCGCCACCCTCCGGACGTGCTTCCGGGCATTGCCGGAAGACCTGCCTGCCGTCAGGGCCAGGCATTCCTGGCCATGACCGGTAAGGTGGAGGGTCGCCCGCTCGACCGGGAAGGCGGCAAGCATGTCCTCCAGCAGCCGCCCGAGAACTTCGTCCAGGCCTATTGGGCCGGACCGGCGGCGGGTGGAGGGCTTGGCGCCCGGCTTTTCCGGCCGTGAAAGTCCTGGTTTCGTCCTTGGCATTGCTTTCTCCCTGCCCGAAAATTGAGTCATCCTTGGCTTAGAGAATATCGGCGTTTCGGCTGTTTCTATTGAGCCGACTGAACGCGGCGCCGGGGTGGGACGGGGCGTCGTGGTTCGTCGAGCAGCCGTCAACCGCCCTCTGGTTAGCCCGGGTCCAGCGGCCCGCGGTAGCATAAAGCCCCGCCGCGATTGGGCGGGGCCGAGCCATCAAGAGATTGGAGTCCGCCGCTGGGTCAGCCGGCGGGCTGAAGGTACCGCAAGCCTCCTTCGCCAAAAGGCCGTTCTTAGGACTTTGGCCGCCCGCCTTTGGGTCCGGGTCTCTTTCCACGAGCGCTCCCCGGGCGAGCACTCGGTCGAGGTCCGAAGGGGCCGGAGGGCCTCCCGGGGGGACGGCTGGCGGGTCGGCCGGGCGAGCGGCCCACGGGTCGACCGGCCGGGCCGCCGGAGGGTTGGCCAGGGGTACGACCGGGTGACCCAGGGGGTCCCGAGGGGCCTGTCCCGGCGGGCCGGCTGCTCAGCGAGGTGGCCGGGGCCGGGCGTGATCGGGGCACACGAGCCGAGCGGAGCGGGTTGAGCGGAAGCACACCGACGGGAGGGGGCCCGGATGGTCCGCGGACCGGAGGGACCTTCGTCCGGCGTGGCTTGGTCGGGGGCTTGACCAGGGTCGGCAGTGGGGGGGCGGTCCCAAGCGGGAAGTGGTCCTTGACCCCGTGCTCGAACTTGGCTCTGGGGATCATCACCCGGCGCCCACAGCCCACGCACTTGAGGCCGAAATCGATCCCCGTCCGGGTGATCTCCCAAAGGTCACTCCCGCAGGGGTGCTGCTTCTTCATCCGGACGGTATCACCGACCTGGTAGCGAACAAAGGCCTTGTTCATTGGCTCTTCCCCTCTTCCGGGCGGCCTTGGCCACCCTGACCCGGAGTTCCTGGACTTAGAAGGCCCGGGCTCGCTGGAGCGGTCATATTGATGCCGCGCGTGGCGAAGGTCCGGCGGACCGACAGTCGCAGCTCGCGCTCCACGCGCCACTGGGCGTTGGCGGATGTAGTGGCTTCGATTGTGTAGATGATGGCGCTCGGGCCGAAGGCCGTCAGTCCGAGCACCCCCGGGCCCGACTTGATTTCGGGGTTGCCCCCCTTGACCAGATCGACCGCCTCATTCAGGGCGGCCAGGACTCTCTCTGAGTCTTCACCGTAAGGGACAGGGACCTCGATAGAGGCCCTCCTCTCTCCCCGGGTGAGATTGGTGACCTTGTCGACCAGTCCGTTTGGAATGGTGTGCACTTGCCCACCGGGGTCGCGCAGTCGTGTGGTCCTGAGGCCGATCTCTTCGACCGTCCCGGTCAGGCCGGCGGTCCTTATCACCTCACCCACCGCGAACTCGTCCTCGAAAAGGATGAAGAATCCGGCGATGAAGTCCTTGACGAGGTTCTGGGCTCCGAAGCCGACGGCCAGGCCGATGAAGCCGGATAGGGCCAAGACCGAGGCCACTGGGACGTTGAAGAGACCAAGAACGGTCAAGAGGACGACGAAGTCAATGACGTAGCGAGAGACGCTCCTCAGGAGGGAGGCTAGGGTCCGCGCTCTTCTCTCATCGAGGTAGGCGCGACGGCGGCCCCGGTCGACGAGCAGGCGCCGGACCGAGAGGTTGCCCAGACGGATCAGGAGCCACCCGGCGGCGATGGCGATCACGGCCGCGAGCCCTCGCCGGAGGATAAGTGACACTTCGGGGTGTTGGTTGAGGTAAGTCAATGGCGCTCGGGCCTTTCTCGGTGAAGTCGGGGTCCGCTGAGGCCGTCACGGGGCCCGGCGCAAGGGCCGGCCCGGGCGTGGTTCGCGAAGGGCCCGGCGGGGCCGCGTCCCCGGGTGGTCATGGACGGGCGGACCAGGGACCGATGGTCATGAAGACCTGCAGGAACCAGCCGGACAGGCGTGAGGTTGTAAGGGCTTCAATCCAAGGCGTGTAGCCCGCCAGTCCAAGGAAGGGGACGGCGAGTCCAAGGATGATGGCCACGCCCAGACCGGCTAGACCCAGGCCGATCAATCCTCCGGCCAGGGCACTCAGGCCGTGGCCGGTGACCGCGGTCATGGCCCCGGCCAACAATGGGGTCAACAACCGGAAGACGAGGGCGACGATGATCAGGATCAGGAGAAAGGCCAACCCCCGGACAAGCGCCGTGCCCACGGTCAGACTTAGGGCCTGGGCGGCGGTCTCCGGGCGGGCCGCACTGGCCAACCCAGAACCGGCGGCTACCGTTCCAGCCAAGCGGTCGAGGTACGTGACAAGTGACGTGGAGAATGGCTCGGGCAGTCGGAGCAGACCGACCAAGCGTTCGACGTGCTCCGGGGCCAGTGACGGCGCCCTTAGCCGGAGGAGTTCCGGGGTCAGAGCGAGCCGCCGGGAAAAGAAGGCGGCCAGCTTCCCCACGAGGTGAAACTGACCGTCCAGGAGCTGGGCCACCTGGGTGTGGTAGGCCGCGGCCACGGCGATCGAGGCCACAAAGGCCAGGGCCCCGACGAGCAACCGGGCCAATCCCTTGGCCGCCCCGAGAATGAAGCCGAGCAGCAGCACTATGAGGATGCCCGCGTCAATAGGGTTCATTCCGCGTCCCCCTGCGCTTGGGCGGTATGAAAAGGAACAGGATGTAGACCCCGATGGCGGGGACGGCTGGAGAGACCTCCGTCCCGGTCAGCCGAAGGCCCAGAGCGATGACCCCCCAGGCGACCAGACCGAGTCCCAGGTAGGCCATGAGCTCACGAAGGAAATCTTCGTAGAAAACGATTTCCGCAAACCCGCTGAAGATGAGGTCCATCAAGTCCCCAAGCAGCTTGGCGGTCAAGAAGACGGCCAGGACGCGAAGGATTGAGGGGACTCTGGTCGGGGTGAGCAGGGCTGCCGCCAGCAGGACTCCCGCGGCGACAACGATGATGGACACTAGGCGGTGATGAGGGCGCACCGTTGGATCGACCTCTTTTCGTCGGGCGAACCGCGCCCACAATCAGCCGGGCGAGCCCCGGCGGGTGTCTTCTCGATGGGTCAGGGGTAAGGCGACAGGGGGTAAGCCGACACCCGGCCTCCGGCCAGCACCACTAGCTGGCCTTCGTTGGAGAGGATGGTGACTTGCCTGGGCCGATCGGGGAAAGCGATGGTTCGTCTGGCCCGCCCGGCGTCATCCAGCCAGTATAGTCGGTCCTCGCCGAGGACGACCAACCCACCGTCAGGGAGGACGGCCAGGTCGGTGGCTGGCCCGGCGAGTTGGCGCCTCCAGTTGACCTGGGCCTCCGGGGTAATCGACGTAACCAGTCCGTCCTGATTGACGACACCAAGGGCGCCCTTGGCTCCGAAGGCCGCTCCTTGGGGAGCCTGGACGGTCATGACTCGAGTCGTCCCGGCCTTGGGGTCGATCAGCCAGACATGACTGTTATCCAGGGCCGCCACGGGGCCATCGCCGCCCACGGCGAGTCGATAGAGGGGCTCCGAGCCGGTCTCGTATCTGCCCTGAACGGTTCCGTCGGGACTGACGATGGTCACCCACGCGCGGGGCTGGGGACCCGGGGAATAGGCCCCCACAGCGGCGGATCCGCCCGGGCCCTTCGCCATCGAGGTGACAACTCCTTCTGCCAAGTCCAGCCGCCAGCGGATGAGCCCGGCGGCGGTCACTGACAGGACCTGGCGTGGGGGTTCGCCGGGGTCCCGGGTGGCCGATATGAGCCCATCCCCGGTCCCTCCGAAAGAGACCTGAATTGCGGTGATCGGTGGGGCGCTGGGATCCCCGAGGGGTTGCCAAATGACGATCGCCCCCCGGATCAGACCGACGGCCGCCGGGTTGACCTTGACGGCGGTTGATCGCCCTTCGATGGAACCGCCAAAGGCAGCCTCGGGCACGGCCGCCTTTCGGACCTGAGCACCGGAAGCGTCGTAAGTGGTCAAGGTCGGGATGCCTTCGGGGCCAGGCGCAAAGACCGTGACCGCCTGGCCATCCCCGGTTATCATGGCGGTCGGTTCAACGGTTTGGGACCAGGTCGGCTCGATGGCCGCCGGTGGTGGAACCAGGCCGCGCCATGAGGGCAGGGCGAGGGGGTGTTGCAAAAGCGCCAGGAACGAGAAGAGAGACAGGCAGAATAGGCCCGCCCAGAGCGCGCCCGGCGGCCTTGCGGGTCGTGGGCGGGGTCTGGCGCCGACCGCAGGGGGCACGCTTGTCCCTCCTCGTAAGATGTTGTCCTGTATCATGTACTCTCTTGGGCCTCATCTTCCTGCTTTTATTCTTCTTATCGTGGTGGCAGCTAGAACCAGAAGGGCACCGGCCCCGGCGATGGGGTAGAGAAGACCGATGGCGCCGGAGAAGCCCAGCCGAGTCAGGGGGAAACAGACCAGGACCACCAAGATCGCCACCCGGTTGACTGGCCAGGGGCGATTCTTGGCCAACCGGGTACCAAGACCGTAGGCGTTGGCCGTCCCGGACATCACCATGGCCAGCCAGATGCCAATTGAAACGAGGGCCTCTCGGCCCGGCCACCGTTGGGCGACGGCATAGGCGGTGGGAATCTCCACGCCGGAGATCGCCGGCCAAAGGCTCAGGCTCAAGACGGTCGTGGCCAAGGCACAGGCGCCAAGGGCGAGACCTCCGACCACCGCGGCCAGGGCGGCTTCCCTTGGACTCTTGGTCCCTCTGGTCGCCGGCGGCAGGATGGAGAGCCCGACGACCAAATTGTAGCCGGCGTAGAACAACCCCATGAGCCACCACGGCGGGCTTAGTCGGATCGGGGCGGCCAGGAAAGAGGGTCGCCTGCCCGGGGGCCCGGGACGTCACGGTGGCGACCGCCAGGGCAACCTGACCGAAGAGGAGGCATGGCACAAGAACCCCGTTGAACCGGAGCAGGCCTCGGAGATCGGAAGCGAGGACCAGCACAATGGCCGCAGCGGTGCAGCCGGCACCGGCAGGATAGGCCCAGTTAAGCTGCTGTTTTGCCAGGGCCCCACCGCCGGCCAGCATGACCACCAGGGCGCTGGCCAGAGTCAGGGTGATGAGGGCGCTAATGGCTTTTCCTAACCGAGGCCCGCCCAGATGGGCGGCCAATTCGCGGTAGTCGAAAAGGCGCTCACTCGCGGCCAGGTAGGCGACGAGGCCGCCCAGGCCGGCAAAGACCACGGCGGCCAGGGTGGCGCCGAAGATTCCGCGCCCGCCGTAAACCGCGAAAAACTGGATTACTTCCCGCCCGGACACGAAACCGGCCCCGATAACGGCGCCCGTGTAGGCCACGGCGACCAGAAAGACTCGTGAGAGCCCACTGAGCACGGGTGGTATCCTCTCCGGGGCGCGGTGGCGAGGCCCCGGTAAGGCTTATGTCGGCTGGACGAATATCTTTCCGGGCCTTCCCATATACTTCTTACCAGCACTTGAGCTGGGGGGAAGGCGTTTGCTCGACCTTCGATACAGGGATCGTGCCCGACCGGAGCGGACCCAGGAGCACCGGGTCGATTCAACCGATCCGGTGGCCGTCGAGCGAGTGGCCTTCTTTCTGCGGGGCCTGTTGGCCGAACAGTTCCCTGGGGCCAGAGGATTTGTCGTCTTATGCATTGGAACCGACCGATCGACGGGGGATTGTCTCGGGCCGCTGATTGGCACGGAGTTGGCCGGGGTCGGGATCCCCGAGGTGACGGTCTGGGGAACCCTGGACCACCCGGTCCATGCCTCGAACCTCAACCAAACCCTGCGGCAGGTCGACCAGTTCAACGGGGATAGGCCGCTGATCGCCATCGACGCCTGTCTCGGCAGTCTCGACAGCGTCGGGATGATCGCCCTGGGGGTGGGTCCCCTGCGACCAGGCGCAGGGGTGAACAAGGCTCTTCCCGAGGTTGGAAATCTATACGTCACCGGTGTCGTCAACGTGGGCGGCTTCATGGAGTACTTTGTGCTCCAGAACACCCGTCTTAACCTGGTCTTCAAGATGGCCAGGGTGATTGCGGCCGGGCTCGCCACCGGCCTGACGGCCGCTATCCCGCTTGCCGCCGCACCGGCGGAGAGCTGGGCTGGGGAGAATTCAGCCAGACATCAGTAGAGCCAGGTCCCCGGGGGGCCTGGCTCTTTCGTCGCTTCATGCTGAATCAGGTAACGGCCGTCTGGCCGGTTGTGGCCCTAGCTCTGGCGACCGATCTTCTCGATGACAGAACGGACGATTTCCTCGGCGGTCCTGCCCTCAGCGTTAATCACGGGGCCCGGGACGACGATGTCCTGCCGGCCGAGGAAGTTGTCGTCGGTGCCGCTGACGACAACCGCTTGGGCGCGGGTCAGGTCACCCTCGGTGTCGATGACCTCATACCCTTGCCTCCTGAGGACCTCGGCGACGGGGGTCAGGGTCCCTTCCACCGCCACCACGCCCTTCATGGGCACACCCCCTAGTCTACGTCCTTAACTCGGGGTTAGGGTGTCCGGTCACGGGAACGCCTATGCCCGTCTCCAGGAGGTCGATCACCTCGGCGTCAGTCGTCTGGCCGAAGTCCCGGTAGAACTGGCCGACGGCATAGAAAGGCTCCGGGGTGGAGACGACCACCACCTTGTCGGCCTCTTCACGGAGCTTCAGGAGGACGTCTGGAGAAGCCACCGGCACCGCCAGGACGAGTCGCCGGGGCCTCTGGCGCCGAAGGTAACGGAGGGCGGCCAGGACGGTATAGCCCGTCGCCACGCCGTCATCGATCAGAATGACCACCCGGTCGGCTACCTCACGCGGTGGCTTGTTGCCCCGGTATAGCTGCGACCGCCGCTTGATCTCCTCGATCTCCCGGGCGGCCTCCCGCCGCAGGTATTCTTCGGTGACTCCGAGATAGGCGACCAACGTGTCATCGATGTAGAGAGTCCCGTCCTCGGCCACGGCTCCGATGGCCAATTCCTCATTGTGCGGCGCGGCTACTTTGCGGGGGACGACGACGTCCAAGGGCGCGGCCAGACGCCGGGCCACCGGCGCCGCAACGGCTACGCCACCCCGGGGAATGCCCAAGACCAGGGCCTCTTCCCCGGCAAAACCGAGCAGTCTTTGAGCGAGGCACTCGCCAGCTTCTCGGCGGTCGGCGAAAAGCGTACCGATCACCTCTTCCTGCCTGACAATGGGGCAGTGGCGGCCGCGAGGCGCGGCCGATCTCAATCACGTTTGGGAGCCGGCGACGTACAAGGCTTTGGGGATCAACTCGAAGGTCGCCGGGGTCCGGCCGATGACCTCTCCGTCGGCCTGAATCCACAAGGGAAGGGCGGATTCGACGTGCACACGTCTGACCCGGTAGGTCTTAACCTTGGGATGCGTTACATGGGTCCCGGAGAACACCCGGGGCAAGACGGCGAGGGTCTCGAGACGACCAAAGTCACCCCCCACGACTACGTCGAAGAGGCCGTCGTCGGGGATGGCTTCCGGGCAGATTTTCAGCCCGCCGCCGTAGTACTTTCCGTTGCCGACCGAGACCAATAAGCAGCGTTGCTCGATGGTTTGTTCGTCTAGGGTGACCTTAATGGGTACGGGAGTGAATCTGGGTAAGACTCGGAGAATCCCCAGGAGATAGGCGGCCACCCCGGTTGCGCGTATCCGGGTATTCACCTCGCCGGACACCTCAGCGTCGAACCCGACGCCAGCCACGTTTACATAGTAACGATCGTTGACCTTGCCCAGGTCTATGCACCTGACCGGCAGGCGCTCGATGGCCTGCCAGGCATCGATGGGCCGTCTTGGAAGGTTTATTGACTTGGCGAAGTCGTTTCCCGTGCCAGCCGGGATGACCCCGAGGGTGACCCTCGAACCGGCGAGCCCGTTGACGGTCTCATGGACGGTGCCGTCGCCTCCGAGGGCGACCACCCGCTCGAAGCCGTCAGTGACGGCCCTCCTGGCGATCTCCGTGGCGTGGCCTGGCCGTTGCGTCACCGTCCAATCGTATTCGCCGGTATCCCTGGGCAGTACCGTGCGGATTTCCTCCCAGACGCCGGCGGACCGACCGTGGGCGGCCACTAGGTTGACAATCACCAATGTTCTCAAGGCGCGTCGGTCCTCCCTAGTCTCTTCACGGGTGAACAAAAGTAACCCAACCTACCGGTTGGGTCAAGACCACGACCGCCAGCCCTAGACCGGTGACGGCTTGGGCTTGAGCGCCGGTTTCTCCTCGCCCGTCTTCATCTCGCTGGTGCCGCGGAAGATGGCCCCTTCCCCGATGATAAGGCCAGCTACCTTGATGTCCCCGTAGAGGCGACCGGTGGGAACCAGCTCGAGCTTCCCTTCGGCTTCGACGTTCCCCTTGACTTGGCCGGCAATGCTTATGTGGCGGGCGTGAATGACCGTCGCGACTACCATGCCGGTCTCTCCGACAATGAGATCGCCCTTGTGGTGGATCTCGCCCTCCACCTTGCCGTCGATCCTGAGCACTCCGCTGGAGTTCAAAACCCCTTTGAACTCTGTTTCCTTGCCGACGATGGTGTCAATTTTCTCCATGGCAATACCATCCCGCCCATCCTTTTTCCCGAACATCTTTGCCTCCCGTTTTCGTGCCCGTCCGTGGGCCCGGGCGGAGTCAAGGGCGCCCCCCTGGCGTCCCTACTGGATATAGGTCCGTGGGTTGACCGGCTTGCCGTTGATCCACACCTCGTAGTGCAGGTGGGGCCCCGTGCTTCGTCCGGAGCTACCGACGTAGGCAATGGTCTGCCCCTTGGTGATTCGATCACCCACGTTCACGACGATTTTTTGGGTGTGTCCGTACATGGTGCTGAAGCCATAGCCATGGTCGATGACCACGGCTCGCCCGAAGGCCCCCCTCCAACCGGCGAAGACGACCTTTCCATCGCCCGTGGCGATGATCGGGGTGCCGTAGGCCGCAGCGATGTCCAGCCCCGAGTGGTACTCAGTGCCGAAACCAAGGGGCGAGGAACGAAAACCGAAGCCAGAGGTAATCGACCCGTTGGTCGGGAATACCGACGGCCTGGCCGCTTGGTACAACTGGTTCTCGGTCAATTGCTTGCGGAGGTCCTCGAAACTCACCTGCCGGTTGGTCATGTCGGTGCGAACTGTGTCGAGGTCGGTCTGGAGGCCGGCCGCCCGGCTCAATAGGTCTCGACTGACCTGAGCTCCGCGGTCATCGCCGGGGAGGATGGAGGCAGTGGTGTAATCGGCTCCCCCTTGCCCGCCCCCGACCGTCGGCGTTTCCACTGTGCTTGGCTGGTACGGAGTTGAGAGTTGAACCCGGCTGAAGTCCCGACTGGTCTTGAGGATCTCGCGGATCTGCCGGTCAAGCTCGGACAGACTCTGCATGTTCGCTTTCAGCTGGTCGGTCTCGGTCATCAGGGCCTCCAGCTGCTGGCGCTGCTCCCGGTTGACCAGTCGAACCTGTCTCAACTCGGACATGTTGGCCTTCATGTCCTGATAGACGTTGGCGAAGATGAGCAACGACAAGCTGAGGACAATGAGAATGAAACTGGCTACCTGGAGGGTGGTCAGGTGGATGCTGAAGCTGTAGACAGACCGCTCTGAATGGGGAACAATCATGATGGTAAAAAGTTTCCGGCCGCCTTTTGCGGTCAAGCTTCTCACCACCCCCAGGGTTTAATCGGTCCATCCGGTAAAAAAAGAGTTTCGGCGGCCTACTGCCAATTCCTGCTTAATATGGGCTGATTTCCGCTCGTCTCAGGTGCCTGGCCGTTCCTGGCGTTGCGTCAACGCCTGGCGGACGGCATCCTTCTCCTCGCCGGTCAGCTGATAGGTTGATTGGCCATCCTTGATCGGCTTGGCGTAGATGCGAGACTCGTCCCGGCCGAACAGGCTTGACAGGACGACTCCGTCCCGATGGCCGTCAATGAGGGCGAAGGAGAAGCTCAGATCGCTGCCGACGCCCTCGAAGGCGTTGAACCTGACCATACCGATGCCTTGAAAGCAGCGCCCGAGGCTCTCCAGGATGTCCTGGCGGGAGCGACGGAGGTCGGCCAAGTCCGTCTCGCTGTGGGTGAGCCGTTGGTCGATCGAGGCGAACAGGGCCTGCAGGTCGCGGCCCTGGGCATCACTGTATAGCCTTCGATACAAGCGGGCGTTCGCGAGCAGCCGACGATAGGCGAGGATGAAGATGGCCAGGGCGGTCAGCGTGACTGCGATGGCCAGGGCCAGCGCTATGGTCACGGGAACAAGTCGAGCGATGACGGCTTGGGAATCGAGCATTGACAGGATCCTCCTAGTCTGTTGAGCGAGTGCGCGCCGGGGACGGACAGGGCATCGCTTCTATTCAACAGGCTGTGGGCTTATCCTGCCGGGCGGACTTAAAGCCGGGCATCTACCTCCTTTATCGGTTGTTCGGGGGCGTAGGTTTAGCGGGGCTTCGTTGACAGGCTGCCCAGGATGTACTACGATTTGCCTAGCGGTTGACAGGTGGTGGCTTAGTTGGAGGAGTCCTCCCTTCGGGAAATCCTCGAGCGTCTGCGGATCGGCTCCATCGGTGTGGATCAGGCGGTTGAGATCCTTCGGACCTTGCCGTACGAGGACCTCGAGTTCGCCAAGGTCGACCACCATAGACATCTTCGAACGGGATTCCCGGAGGTTGTCTTCTGTCAGGGAAAAACCATCCAGCAGGTTCTGGCCATCCTCGACCGGTTGGCTCGGGTCAACTCGCGGGTCATGGCCACCAGGGCCGGCCCGGAGCTCTATGAAGCGGCCAGGGCGCTTTGGCCGCATGCCGCTTATCGGGAGGCAGCCCGGGTTATCGTCCTGGAGAAACCCGGTGTCAAGACACCGAAGCGGGTAGGGCGCGTCGTGGTGGCTTCGGGGGGCACGGCCGACATCCCGGTGGCCGAAGAGGCTGCGGTCACGGCTGAAGTCATGGGCGCAGAGGTGGAGCGGGTCTATGACGTCGGAGTAGCCGGTCTGCACCGGCTGCTGGACAAGCGGAAAGTGCTGACTGCTGGCCGCGTGATAGTCGCCGTCGCCGGGATGGAGGGGGCCCTGGCGAGCGTGGTGGCCGGGTTGGTGGACAAGCCGGTCATCGCCGTCCCCACCAGCGTCGGGTATGGCGCCAGCTTCGGTGGCTTGGCGGCCCTCCTGGCCATGCTCAACAGCTGCGCCGCCGGGGTCGGCGTGGTCAACATCGACAACGGCTTCGGTGCAGGCTACCTGGCCGCTCAGATCAACCGCCTGGGAGGAGAGGTCATTTGAGGGCGGCGTACTTCGATTGCTTTCATGGGGCCGCGGGAGACATGCTGGTCGGGGCCCTCTTGGATGCCGGCCTGTCGCTCTCGGACCTTCGGGATGGTTTGGCGACCCTCAATCTTGGTGGCTACACCATTCAAGCAGAGAAGGTCGATCGAGGGGGCCTCGTCGGCACGCACTTTCGGGTGGCCGTGGTCGACCCCGACCCGCCCCACCGGCACCTCTCGGACATCCTTGAACTGCTTCATGGGAGCCGCCTGCCCGCGCGGGTGCGGGCTCAGTCGGAGGGGGTCTTCTCTCGTCTGGCAAAGGCCGAGGCGGCCGTCCACGGCGTCTCGGTTGAAGCCGTCCATTTCCATGAGGTCGGGGCGATCGACTCCATCATCGACGTAACCGGCGTGGTCCTCGGTCTTGAGCTCCTCGGGGTCGACCGGGTCTACGCCTCGGTGCTATCCGTGGGGCGAGGGACCGTGATGACTTCTCACGGGCTCCTGCCCGTTCCCGCCCCGGCCACGGCCAGGCTACTTGAGGGCTTTCCGATTCGCGAGGGACCTGGCGACGGCGAGCTCCTTACCCCTACCGCGGCGGCCTTGTTGACCCACCTCTCCATAGCCGTCGGGGCCTTGCCTGACCTGAGGGTCGAGGGCGTCGGGTACGGGGCGGGATCGCGCAACCCGGACACCCCGAACCTGGTTCGCGTAATGGTGGGACAGGTGGGTGAAGAGGGGAAAGACGTGGCAGGGCTGGAGCAGGACCGGGTGACCGTCCTCGAGGCGAACATCGATGATATGCCGGCCCTGGTGTTCAGCCACGTCTTTGAGCGCCTCTTCGAAGAGGGCGCCCTGGACGTCTACACCAGTCCCATCGGCATGAAGAAGTCCCGCCCTGGCGTCTTGCTAGGGGCCATTTGCCCCCCCGAGGTGGCCGGTCGGTTATCCCGCCTAATCCTGGTGGAGACGACCACCCTCGGCGTGCGGGCCCATGACTGCCGGCGGATGGTCGCACCGCGCAGGATGATCTCAGTCGACACGCCCTACGGTCCGGTGCGGGTGAAGGTGGGACTTTCCGGGGAGCAACCTCAGGTGTCACCTGAGTATGAAGATTGCCGAGCCCTGGCCAGATTCGCTCGACAACCGTTGAAGACGATCTACGATGAAGCCCATCGCGCGGCCCTCTCAGTCTTGGGCTTGCGTTGACGCGACTCGCCCGGTGACGGCTTGGGGCCGGGGTCGAGGGGGGCAACAGCGGTTCGGCCTGTGGGTTTTCCGCCGGGGATCGCAGGCTGGGAATACTGCGGGCGCTCAGCCTCCAACTTCCCTTTGGCCGTGAAAGAAGAGGTTTCGCAAGTTGTGGCGGCGGGCAGGGAGCCCGCCGCCTCGCCGCTTCTGTCGCCCGGCGTCGAAATGGGTCTGCAGTCGCCGAGTCTCGTTGGCCAGTGGGCTCTGACTGGTCATCGGTGCGTGTTGCCTGGGAGTCGAGCCAGCGGGGCAAGGGGCCTGGGGGGACCCGTCGCCTGTCAGACTGGGTCGAACGGGCGAGAAAGGGTGTCTGGGTCGAGTCTCTTGGCACCCTCCCGGAGTGACTGTCGTGTCTCCTGGCTGCCCCGATACGGCTGGCACTGGCGAGTTTGGGTTCGCGGTCCCGCCAAGCGCCACAAGGCAGTGGCAGCTAGCGGCCAGGGGCAAGAGTAGCCGCCAGCGCGTACTGGCGGCTACGAGTCTCTGGGGCTTCCATCCGGCACGGGCGATTGGCGAGTGGCTCTTGCCCTCCCTGGGGCCTGGTCGGCCGCGCTTGGGCCCGCGCTTCTCCTCTCCCTACGTGGTAAGCACCCGAGAGCGCACCCCTGGGGTCGTGCCGGATGTGCCTCGAGTCAGGACCATGTCGAGGATCCTCTCGAGGTCCTCCCGGCTATAGTAGTCGATCTCGATTCTCCCCCGCGCCTTTCCTCTTAACTGCTTGACCCTAACCTGGGTCCCAAAGGCTCGTTGAAGGTTCTCCTCGACCTCGACCATCATCGGCTCACGATGGCGAGTGCTGGCCTTCGGTTTATTCTCCTTGTCGGCAGCCAGCTTCTTCGCCAGCTCCTCGGCTTGGCGGACCGATAGCTCCTTGGCCACAATCGCCTTCGCCAGGCGGAGGCGCAGATCATCCAGCTCAAGTGAGAGGATCGCCCGAGCATGTCCGGCGGAGAGTGTTCCACGTGAAACATCGTCCTTCAACTCCGCCGGAAGGCTCAGAAGCCGCAGTGAGTTGGCCACCGCCGGCCGGCTCCGGCCTACCTTGTGGGCCACGTCCTCCTGAGTCAACGAGAACTCATCCATCAGTCGACGAAAAGCCTCCGCTTCTTCGAGCGGATTCAGGTCCTCGCGCTGCAGGTTCTCGACGAGGGCGATCTCCATGCTTTCCGCCTCGCCGAATTCGCTCACCACAACTGGAATCTCCCGCATCCCGGCCAGTTGCGCCGCCCGCCAACGCCGCTCCCCCGCCACCAGCTCGTACCCGTCGTTGACGGGCCTAACGAGAATCGGTTGCACGACACCGTGTTCCTTGATGGATTCCGAGAGCTCACGGAGCTTCTCTTGGTCCATCACCCGCCGCGGTTGGTATCGATTGGGCTTTATCCTGTCAATTTGAAGCCGAGACGCCTCCGAAGGGCCCTCGTCGCCCCCCGGCAACAGCGCCTCAAGCCCCCTGCCTAGCCCTCGTTGCTTGGGCATGCATCGCAACCTCCTTGGCGAGCTCGGTGTAGACCTCTGCGCCCTTGGATTTGGGGTCGTAGGTGATGATCGGCTTCCCATACCCGGGAGCCTCGCTCAGTCGGATGTTCCGCGGGATGATTGTCTGATAGACTTTCTCCCGAAAGAATCGCTTGACTTCCTCCGCCACCTGGTTGGAGAGGTTCGTCCGCGCATCGTACATCGTCAGTACCACCCCTTCAAGCTGTAGCCCCGCGTTCAGCTGATTTTGGATGAGGTGGATCGTGTTCATCAACTGGGTCAGCCCCTCCAGCGCATAGTACTCACACTGGATGGGGACCAGTACCGAGTCAGCTGCGGTTAGTGCATTAACGGTCAGCAGTCCAAGGGAAGGCGGGCAGTCGATGAGGACGAACTCGTAGTCGTCGCGCACATCGGCCAGCGCCTTCTTCAGCTTGGTCTCCCGGGACAGGGCCGGCACCAGTTCGACCTCTGCACCCGCCAGGTCAATGGTCGACGGCACCAGGTCCAGCCCGCCCACCACGGTCTTCACGACGACCTCGCGCATCGGGACATCGTCAATCAGCACCTGGTAGATACATTGGGTAATCTTCTTCTTGTCGACTCCCAGACCGCTCGTGGTATTCCCCTGCGGATCGCTGTCGATGAGCAGCACCCGGTGACCCAGTGCTCCTAAGGCCGCCCCAAGATTGACCGCGGTCGTGGTCTTCCCCACTCCGCCTTTCTGGTTGGCGATGGCGATAACTCTGCTCATCCAATCACCCCATCCATTCCTTGAACCCCCGTCGACGACCCCTTGCTGTCTGTCCAGAACTTCGTCACTGAAAAACCCAGTTCCTTCTCTTCTTACCAGATATGCGCCCAACCGCTTCCCCCGCCCTTGACGCGGCCCGCCCATCCTACGGTCTCCCCCCGGGCCGCCAAAGACCAGCCGGCACTGGACTCGGTTCCGCCTTCCTCGAACCTGGCACATGCAGTCAAACAAAAAAGCGGTGCACGGCGCACCGCTAGTTCGACCTTCGCACGGTAGGCGACCCTTAATCCAGGAATCCGCCACCGTTCTCGCTCTTGAAGACCCGCCGGGCCAACTTGTGGAATCCTCTAGCGTTGGCCATTTGGGCGTTCTCGACAATCATCGCGTTGGGAAATTCTGTCATCAGATACTGCCCCAGAGGCTGCCCGCCCCCGCCGGTGATCAGAATCCGGTCGAGATCGCGATAGTCCCACAGGGAATCGACCACCGTGATGAGCTTTGCAGCCACCCACTCGAGGGTTTCCTTCTTGAACTCGCTGAGGTCGTAACCCTTTCCGGCAATCCTGATCTCGCCCCGCTCGACGATTTCGTCCATCTCCCAGTTCTCTTTGTCAATGGCGAAGATCTCCCGGAGCTTGCCGGCAATGATCCCATAGGCGCTGGCCAGGCCAGTGGTAGTCGACGTGCTCAGCCGGTCGATGAACTCCATCCCGTCGGCCACGGCGAAATCGGCTGTCTTGAACCCGATGTCGATGATCCCCACCTTGGCCCGGCTGAGGTCCTGGTCAACAACGCGCCCGGTGTCATCGAGGGTCTGATCGTACAACGTCCCAAACGGCTGCGGAACCACCTTGACCTTGTCCACGTCCAGGACCAGATCGCGATCGCCATTGCCCTCATGCACCGTCAGCTCGTGCGCCCCCCGCAGGGCCTCCGCCAGCCCGTCCCGGTAACTCGCGTAGTAGTTGGTCGGGAGGCCGGTGACGACGTTGAACGATTGCTGCGGTTCCGAGGCGAAGACGCTCAACCCGGCAAGGAGCAACACCTTGACATTCTTGTCCTGAACGCGATTCGGATCCAGGGAGCGGGCGGCGATCTCACTCTGGCGAACGGCCAGCCTCCCCACGAAGTACCGTCGTCCACCAACGCTGACCATCAGGTTGTCCACCAATCGGCTTCGGTCGGTGAACTCAGACTGGTACGATAGCGGCTGGCCAAGCCCCACTACGCTTGGGAAGAGGCATTCCTTCTCCCCATCGGTGACCTTGACAAACCCGTACCCGAGGTCGATCCCGAGACCCTTCTTGCTCAAAGAACGCTCCACCTCCATGTGGTTTCCATTCCTTCCCGATCCGTGGTCAGGAATCGGAGCCTGCTTCAAAGACATAAAAACCCGCCTTTCTGGATGCCGAAAAGGCGGGTCTACCCCAATACCAACCCTCCTTCGGTAGCCCGGCCGTCCTAGCTCTCGCCTTAGACCCGTGGCTTTGCGTCCCTGCCTTTCGACAGGTTTGCCTTTATCGGGACGGATCTATATCCTTTTGCTGTGCCCTTCCTAATTCACCATAATTCGCCAAACTCCTGCTTGTCAAGAAGAATTTTTTACTTCCGGAGCTTCCCCGACGCCGACCCGGCCTGCTCCCTCGGGATGCGCACGGTCACCTCGATGAACTCCCCCCGGTCGGCTTCGCTCATCTGCGCCCTGACCCCCGCATCACGCAGGGTCTTTACCGCCTGGCGGAAGGTGTTCAGGAAAATGCGGACATCCTTGAATACCCTCAGCACCCTTTGACCCTTCCCTCCCGCGGTCTCTATTTCGCGGGAAATTTGCTCGAGGGTCTCCGCCACCAACTCCTCCGTCCGCCGAACTGAGAGGCCCTCCTGGGCGATGCGCTGGGCTATCTTCCCGGCCAGTCTGCCATCTTCCAGGCGGAGCAGGGCCCGGGCGTGGGTCTCGCTTAGCCGGCCCCCCCGGACCATCTCCTGCACGGGCGGGTCGAGCTTCAACAGCCTTAGCTTGTTGGCAATGGCCGGTTGGCTGCGACCAAGCCGTTGGCCCAACTCCTCTTGGGTCAGCCCGTGTTCCTCGATGAGCCGCTTATACCCGACCGCCTCTTCCAGGCAGTTCAGGTCCTCGCGCTGAAGGTTCTCGACCAGACTCAGGATGGCCTGGTCGATCCCACCCATACTACGAACGATGACCGGCACTCGCTCGAGTCCGGCCATCTTAGCTGCCCTAAGGCGCCTTTCCCCGGCGACGAGCTCGTAGCCTCCGTCAGACAACTGCCTGACCACCAGGGGCTGAAGGACGCCATGCTCTCGCAGGGAGGCCGACAGCTCAGACAGCTTCGCCGGGTCAAACTGCTTCCGCGGTTGGTACGGGTTTATCTTGATTCGGTCCAAAGCAACGTCGATTACCACGGTGCCGCCTTCCGGCCTGGCTCTTGCGGCCTCGTCCCCTGGCATCCGGCCCACCCCTCCCTGGAGGTTGGCGTGACCCTCGCCGCCCCTCTCTTGTCTAATAAGCCATTTCGCCGCTCTCAGCGGGATTACCTCCCCGCGGTCTCCGACTCTCCCGTCCTTCCGGGTCCGGGCCTTCCGAGCGGCCGTTTCTGCGGAATCCCCGCCTTCCTGGGGTACTTCTCAGGCGTTCCTGCCTCCTTGGCCACGACCACCAGGGTCCGCGCCCCTCCGCCCCCTGGCAGAGACACCTTGACGGCTTTGGCCATCCGTCCCCCCACCGCCGTCAAAGCCAACGCGGCCTCGTCGGCCTCGGTCTCCCCCTCCGGGCCCTTCATTGCGACGAACCATCCGCCCACCCTGACCAAGGGCAGGCAAACCTCGGCCAGGGTGGCTAGGTGCCCGACGGCGCGGGCCACGGCCACATCAAAGGCTTCCCGATAGCGGGCCTGGCGGGCCACATCCTCTGCCCTGGCGCCGACGACCTCGACCCCATCCAGGCCGAGCCGGCGGGTCGTCGCCTCGAGGAAGACGGCTTTCTTCTGACTGGCTTCTATCAGCGTCATCCTCAGGTCGGCACGGCTGATGGTCAGGGGAATCCCGGGAAATCCGCCGCCGCTGCCGACGTCAACCACCCGAGCCCCGACCGGGAAGTCCAGGGCCAAAAGACAGGTGAGCGAATCGAGGAAATGTTTCACCAGCACCTCCTGATGCTCGGTGATCCGGGTCAGGTTGAATTCCTGGTTCGCCCCAAGGAGCAACCGCTCGAACCGCCCGAACTGCCTCTCCTGCTCCGGCGTCAAGGCGATCCCCAGGGCAGAGGCGATGGCCGCGAGTTGGTCATCGGTCTGAAGCATCGGGCGGACCTCCCTTGCGCCGTTCGGCTTCCAAATGGACCAGGAGCAGCGAGACATCGGCCGGTGAGACTCCGGAGATCCTCCCCGCCTGACCGACCGACTCCGGCCTGATTTGGCCCAGCTTCTGTCTGGCTTCGTTGGACAACCCATACACCCGCTCATACTCAAGGTACCGCGGAATGGTCCTGGCCTCAAGGTGCTTCATCCGCTCGACGTGGGCTTGTTGCTTAGCGATGTACCCCGCGTATTTGACCTGTACTTCGACCTCATCCCCGACCTCCCCCGGAAGATCCGGTCGGCCTCGATCAATCTCCTTCAAGGCCGGATAGTCCAGTTCGGGGCGGCGCAACAGGTCGGCCAGAGAAGTCGCCGCCCGAAGCTCGGCGCTCCCGTGCTTCCGAAGGAAGCCTTGGGTGGCCTGGTCGAGACGGACCCGTGTCGCCTCGAGCCGCTCAATCTCCTTCTCCGTGGCTTCCCTATTGGCCTCAAAGGCCGCGTACTGACGGTCGGAGACCAATCCCACCGCCCGGCCGATGGGGGTCAGACGAAGATCGGCGTTGTCATGGCGGAGCAGAAGGCGGTGTTCCGACCTGGCTGTGAGCATCCGATATGGCTCATCGGTCCCTTTTGTCACCAGATCGTCGATAAGCACGCCGATGTAGGCCTCAGACCGTTCCAGGACCAGCGGCGGCCGGCCCTGTAAGGTCAGGGCGGCGTTGATCCCGGCCATCAGTCCTTGGGCGGCCGCCTCTTCGTACCCCGAGGTACCATTGATCTGCCCAGCCGCGAACAGGCCCGGCACCGCCTTGACCTCCAGGCTCTTACGGAGCTGTGTCGGGACGAGATAGTCGTACTCGATGGCGTAGCCAGGCCGGATCATCTCGGCGTGTTCAAGCCCGCGGACCGTTCGCAGGGCCCGCAGTTGGACGTCTTCGGGAAGCGAGGTTGAGAACCCGAGGACGTACATCTCCCTCGTGTCCCGGCCCTCCGGTTCGATAAAGATTTGGTGCCGTGTCTTCTCGGCGAAACGGACCACTTTGTCCTCGATGGACGGGCAATAGCGTGGGCCGACGCCCTTAATCGCGCCGCTGTATAAGGGCGCGCGGTGGAGGTTGGCCCGAATGATGGCGTGGGTCTCCTCGTTGCTGTATGTCAGCCAACAGGGCAGCTGCGCCCGCTCCTCAGCGAGGCACCCGGTCATGGCGGAGAAACAATACGACCGCGAGGCACCCGGCTGCTCCTGCATGGCCCCGAAATCGATGGAATCGCGGTCGATTCGCGGCGGGGTACCGGTCTTGAACCGCCCCAGCCTCAGTCCCAGCCCTTCCAGGCTGGCGGTCAGTCCGCGCGACGAGAGCTGCCCGCCAGGTCCGGACTCATAGGACAGGTCGCCGATGATCACCCGGCTGTTGAGGTAGACCCCGGTCGTCAGGATGCAGGCTCTAGCCCCGTAGACCATGCCCGCGGTGGTCCTGACCCCGCTCCCCCGCCCGTCCTCGAGCACGACTTCTTCGACCATGGCCTGCTTGATCCGGAGGCCCGGCGTCCGCTCAAGCGTTTGCCGCATCTCGGCCTGATACGCCCGCTTGTCCGATTGGACCCGAAGGGCTTGCACGGCCGGCCCTTTCCCCGTGTTGAGCAGCCTGACCTGCAGCCTCGTCAGGTCCGCCGTCCGGCCCATCTCGCCACCGAGGGCATCGATCTCCCTCACGAGGTGCCCCTTGGCCGGCCCCCCGATGGCCGGGTTGCAGGGCATCAAGGCAATGTTCTCGAGGTTGATGGTCAGGATCAGGGTCTCCTGCCCGAGCCGGGCCGCAGCCAAAGCCGCCTCGCAGCCGGCGTGTCCGGCACCGACGACGATGACGTCATAATCGGCGACGCGGTACCCCAAACCGTTCACTTCCCCACGCAGAATTCCGCGAAGAGACGGTCGAGGATGCCTTCATCGACGGTCTCCCCGGTGATCTCGCCCAAGGCCGACCAGGCCTCGCGAAGGTCGACCACGGCCAGGTCCTCGGCCAGACCACGTGCCAGAGTGGTCACCGCCTCGCCGACCGCCGACCGTGCCCGGCGAAGGGATTCCTCGTTTCGGACGCTCCCCACCAGGGCCTCCTCTGGCGCCTCGGCCGAACCGGCGTAGACGAACGCGATCAGGGCCTGCTCCAGGCGATCCAGCCCGGCGCCGGTGGCGGCCGACACGAGGACCCTCTCCCGCCCAAGAGCCAGGCCTGCGACCTCCCGCTCAAGTTCAGGGGAGAGGCCCCCATCCACCGAGAGAAGGTCCGACTTATTCAGGACGACAATCGCCGGGACCGCCCCGAGGCTCTCCAAGAGCCGGCGGTCCTCGTCGCGGAGGGGCTCGCTGACGTCAACAACGGCCAGGATCACGTCGGCCGCCGTCAGCCACTGTCTTGTCCGCTCGACCCCCAGGCTCTCCACGGGGTCCGTCGTCGCCCGCAGGCCGGCGGTGTCGACCAGGCGCACCGGCACGCCGCTGAGATCCAGGGGCTCCTCGATGGCGTCCCTGGTCGTCCCGGGCACCGCAGTGACGATCGCCCGGTCCTCCCTGAGCAACGCGTTGAGTAGCGAAGACTTCCCGACGTTGGGTCGGCCCGCGATGACCACTTTGAGCCCCTGTCTCAAAATCTTCCCCGCGTGGGCCGACCCGACCAGCCTGGCCAGGTCTTCGTCGATGGCCTGGCACTCACCGCGGAGTGACCCGTACGGGCTCGCATCGATCTCCTCGTCCGGAAAGTCGACCCCCGCCTCCACTTGGGCGATGGCTCGAGTCAGGCGCTCCTGCAACCGCCTGACTTGCCCCGACAGCCGACCGCCCAACGCCTCCACGGCCGCCCGGCGGCTGGCCTCCGTCCTCGAACGGACGAGGGCCATCACCGCCTCGGCCTCGGCCAGATCCAGCCGGCCGTTCAGGAAGGCCCGCTTGGTGAACTCCCCCGGCTCGGCCAAACGCGCCCCCGCCCTCAGTACGGCCTGGAGGACCGCCCGGGTGACCACCGGGCCCCCGTGGCACTGGAACTCGATCACGTCTTCCCGGGTGTAGCTGTGCGGTTGGCCCATCACGGCTAGGAGGACCTCGTCGAGAAGGCGCCCGTCCGGCGTCCAAGCGTGGCCGTACAGAAGCCGGGGAGATCCCTCCCCCGCCGCCGGCCTAACGCCCTCGGTGGCCGCCCTTCCGCGGGCTGGAGGTTCCCTGCGCGGACCCCGAGTGAACAGCCGCCCGGCGATGGCCCGGGCCTTCGGCCCGCTGACTCGAACGATGCCGATCCCGCCCTCCCCCAGAGGAGTCGAGATGGCCGCGATCGTATCACCCTCCGCCGGCTTTTGACTCGGCCCCCCTTCACCCACACCAGGCATGACCGGCCTCCCTCCCCTAAGACGCTCGAACCTTTCAGCGCGGGCCCAGCAGAACCGCCGGGCACTTCCCGGCCGGCCGCTTCGATGGCCAGTTGCCCCGGGTCAGCCCTGGCAGGACCCTCCCGAAAAAAGAAAAAGAACCGCCGCTCACTACGAGTCGGCGATTCCGTTTGCCCTATTTCTTGACCGAGATGACCACGTGCCGCTGCGGATCCTCTCCCTCGCTCTGCGTCCCCACGTAGGAATTGTCCTGCAAAGCCAGGTGGATGACCCTTCGCTCCTGGGCGCTCATGGGCTCGAGGACGACGCTCTGGCCGCTTGCCCGGACCCGGTCGGCCAAGCGCTCGGCCAATCGCTGCAAGGTCTCCTCCCGGCGCCGGCGGTACCCCTCGACGTCAAGGATGATCCGCACCTTCTCCGCGTCTCCCGTCCGGTTGGCCGCCAAGTTGACGAGGTATTGAAAGGCGTCCAGGGTCTGCCCGCGTCGCCCGATGAGAATCCCCAGGTCGTCACCATGCAGGTCGTACGCCGTAGCCCCTTCCCGCTCCTCGGTCTCGATCCGGACATTGAGGCCCATCCCGGCTACGACCTCTTCGATGAGATGACGGGCGACCTGGCGCCGGTCCTGGCGCACCCGCACCAGGACCCGGGCCTCCTTCGCTCCGATTAGGCCGAACAGCCCCTTGGTCGGCTCGTCCAAGACGACCACGTCGACGTCCTCGGGCCGGGCGTTGAGCTCCTTGACGGCTGCCCGAACGGCTTCGTCGACCGTCTTTCCCCGCTTTTCGATTTCGTTCACTTGCTCTTGTCCTCCCCCGTGGCCGGCGCCGGCTTGGGCGTCAGGTACTGCTGCAAGATGGCCAGGAAGTTGGACACCACCCAGTACAACGCGAGCCCGGCCGCGAACCTCAGGCTCAGAAAGGCAATCAGGACCGGCATCATGAAGAGCATGGTCTTCTGAGTCTGGTCGGTCGCCGGCGTTGAGATCTTCTGTTGCCACCAGGTGGTGACCCCGGTGAGGATGGGCAGGATGAACAGTGGATCAGGGCGGCCAAGATGATGGATCCACAAGAACCCGGCCGGCCCTAGGTACTGGAACTTGTCCAGCGCCCGGAAAAGAGCGATGATGATCGGGAATTGCAGGAGCAGCGGCAGGCATCCGCCGAGAGGATTGACCCCAAACTTCTTCCAAAGGGCCATCGTTTCCTGATTCATCTTCTGCGGGTCGTTCTTGTATTTCTTCTCCAGGGCCTTCCGGTGCGGCTCGAGGGCCATCATCTTCTGGGTCGACCGCACTTGGCTATACTGGAAAGGAGCCAACAAGACACGAATGACCGCCGTCACCAGGATGATGGCCAAACCATAGTTCCCCGTCCACCCGTAAAAGGTGTTCAGCCCTTGCTGAACGATTGATGTCAACCAGGCCAAACCTTGCCCCCCCTTATCTTCCCCAACCGCCGATATTATGTTCTCCTCCGCCCACCTCATTCCAGGTCCGCTGACCGGTCACGGGACCGGATCGTAGCCTCCTGGATGGAACGGGTGGCAGCGGAGCAGGCGACGCCCGGCCAAGAGGAGCCCCCTGGCCGCACCATACTTGGCCACCGCTTGCTCCGCGTAGTCCGAACAGCTCGGGTAAAAGCGGCACGTCGGTGGCTTGAGGGGTGATAGGAAGCGTTGATAAAAGCGGATCGCCGCAGACACGAACCGGGTCGCCAAGGTCAATGTCATGCCCTCCGCTCATGGACTCGGGCGCGAGATAGCAAGGTCGCCATGGTGTCCAGGACTTCATCCCACCGCTGAAAGAGGAGCCGCCCTCGGGCCACGAAGACAAGGTCGAAGCCGCCGGCCATCGGCTGCCGGCCGACGACCTGTCTGAAGGCCTCTCGGAGCAAGCGCTTGGCCCGGTTCCTGGCCACCGCTGGACCCAACCGCTTGCCGGCCACGAACCCGACCCGCGTGATCGCCGTCCCCGACGGCTTGGCGTAGAGCACCGCCCCGGGCATGACCCAGGACTTGCCCGCCTCGTAGACGGCGGCGAAATCACCTTCCGAACGAAGCCGCTCGACCTGGTTTGCGCTCATTTTCTGCCTAATCGGGCTGAGGACCCTTTGGCCGCACCAATCCGCCTGGCCCCGGGACGACGACGAAAAGGGGCCACGGGCTAGTCCGCGGCCCCTACCCAGCCAACCGCTTGCGTCCCTTTAGTCTCCTGCTCTTCAAGACCTTCCGGCCACCCAGGCTGGACATCCGCTTGAGGAAGCCATGGACCTTCTTGCGTTTCGCCGCTTTCGGTTGATAGGTTCTCTTCAACGACGACACTCCCTTCGGAAAAACAAACCCTTGGCCGGGTGGCTCAGGGACGCAGAATTCCTTTTTAGATTATACCGTGCCGAAAAAATGCCTGTCAAGGACACGCTCTCGTCAACCCCTTCGGGGATCTGTTTTTCTTGCCCAAAGAGGGAGGAAGACCGCTTCGAACCGGCGAATGCTTATCGCCCCAGTTGCTCCGCACGACCCGCGGCATGGGTCGTGGTGGGCTCCTTTGGGGGCGGTCCAAGCTGGGCAAACCATACGGGTCCTTTATTTTCTAGGCCGACAGGAAAACCCGCCGGGACCGTCTAATCCCTGGCATTAGCTTTTGGCCGGAGTCCCGGCGTGCCCTGCTTCTTCCAGCCGCTGTTGTCTTATACACAACCTGTGGATATCGTTGTGGATACCTTGTTGATTCCGCCTTCAGCCGCCTCTCCGGGCTGAAGGTTTTTTCCCCACCGCGCTCCGCCCGATCGGTTGGCTGGTGACGACCAGAAGCCTGCCATGACGTCGCTTGCGTCCGGCGAAGGCTCCCGGCTCGCAGCCCGCTGGCCGAAGACAAGTGCCCGCCACCCTAGCTCCTGTGGATAATCATGTGGACAAGTCTCCCTTTGGAGGGCTCCCGGACATGAAAGATCAACTCATCGAAATCTGGGACAAGGCACTGGCGGCGATGGAGCGTGACCTCCCGCGAGCCGGCTACGAAACCTGGCTGAAGGGTACTCATCCTCTGGCCCTCCACGACGACACGATGGTCATCGGCGTTCCCAACGATTTTGCCCGGGAATGGTTGGAGACCAAGTACTCCTCGCTGATCAAGCGCACCCTCAAGGGGATCGTCGGCTACGACATGGCCATTCGCTTCGTCCACGAGTCCGGGCCGGCCGCCTCCGCCGCGGACGAGGTGGCCTCAACCTGGGCCACCCCTCAGTCGGCCGTGCCGACCATTAACGGCGAATCGATTGGGCAACCGCTCAATCCCAGGTACACCTTCGACCGTTTCGTCGTCGGCAACTCCAATCGCTTCGCCCACGCCGCCTCACAGGCCGTGGCCGGCGCGCCGGCCCGGGCTTACAACCCGCTGTTCATCTACGGCGGGGTCGGTCTCGGAAAGACCCACCTGATGCAGGCAGCGGGGCACTACATCCGGACCCAGGGGAACGGGATGCGGGTCGTCTACATCTCTTCCGAAACCTTCACCAACGAACTGATCTCGTCCATCCGGGACCGGACCCAACACGAATTCCGGAACCGCTACCGGACAATCGACGTCCTCCTGGTCGACGACATCCAGTTTCTGGCCGGCAAAGAAGCCACCCAAGAGGAATTCTTCCACACCTTCAACTCGCTCCACGAAGCCAACCGCCAGATCGTCATCTCCAGCGACCGTCCGCCAAAGGAGATCACCGCCCTCGAAGAGCGGCTACGCTCGCGATTCGAGTGGGGGCTCATCGCTGACATCCAGCCACCAGACCTCGAGACCAGGGTGGCCATCCTTCGCAAGAAGGCCGAAATTGAGCGCCTAGAGATTCCCAATGACGTCATGCTCTTCATCGCCTCGAAGATCGATACCAACATCCGCGAACTCGAGGGGGCCCTGATTCGAATCATCGCCTATGCCTCGTTGATAAGCCATGACGTGACCATCGACGTGGCCGCCGAAGCCCTCAAAGACATCCTCCCGCAGCGCCGTCCCAAGACCCTCTCGATCGAACTCATCCAGCAACGCGTGGCGGCCTTCTACGGGTTGCGGGTCGACGACCTCAAAGCCCAGCGGCGCACTAGGGCCTTGGCTTTTCCCAGGCAGATTGCCATGTACATCTCCCGTGAGCTGACCGACTCTTCGCTTCCAAGGATCGGCGAGGAGTTCGGCGGACGCGATCACACCACGGTCATTCATGCCTACGAAAAGGTGGCCGCGGATATGAAGGTCGACGCCTCTTTGCGCTCGGTCGTCCAAGAATTGATGGAGAAGCTCCGCAACGGTTAGTCCGGCCTGGAGCCTGTGGACGACCTCTGGACAACCTGTTGAACGACCTGTGGATAGAATGGGTTGAACCCTAATCTGTGGACAAGACCGTGGATAGTGGGGACAACCTGCGCAAGATGACCACAGCTTGTCAACAGACCAGCGGCACAAATGGCCTGCGACTCAATGACTTATCCCCATATCCACATCCCCTGTTACTAAAGCCTCTAGGTTTCTATAAAGATTCGAGGCATAAGAGTTTTACACAAAGGCCAAGAAAGGGGAACGGACATGAAATTGACTTTCCAACAGGACCAACTGGCTCCGGTTTTGCAGACCGTACAAAGAGTGGTCTCCCCTCGAACCACCTTGCCGGTCTTGACCGGAGTCCTTCTTTCCGGGCGGGACGGAAAGATCAAGCTCGTGGCCACCGACCACGAAATCGCCGTTGAGTGCGAAGCTCCGGGCGAGGTCCTCGAGGAAGGTGCTCTGGTCCTGCCGGCCCGCTACTTCGTGGACATTGTCCGCCGAATCCCGTCCGGTCCGGTTAACTTGGAGACGACCCCTCAGGGCAAGGGTGCCGCCATCCGCTGGGGACGTTCCCAGTACACCATCCACGGTTTTGCGGCCGAGGAGTTTCCCACTCTGGCGAGATTCAGCCAGACCAACACCTTGAGCATGAAGCGTAAGGAACTGCGGGAAATCATCGATCGGACGATCTTTTCGGTCTCCCATGACGAGACCAGACCGATGCTCACCGGCGCCCTCCTGGAGTTCGAGGACGACAAGGTCCGACTGGTGGCCACCGACGGAGTGCGGATGGCGCTGAAAGAGAAGGTCATTGTCGGGTCCACGAACCAGCAGAAGGCGATCGTCCCCGGGCGGGCCCTGGCCGAACTGGGGCGGATCCTCGGTGAGATCGACGATGAGGACGTGGCTGTCGGGCTCGAGGGCGGTCAAGTCTTCGTCCAATCGAAGCGAGTGCACTTCCGCTCACGGACCATCGACGGTCAATTCCCGAACTACCGCCAGGTCATACCCAAGGAGTTCAAGAGCGAGGCCAGTTTAAAGACCTCAGACTACCTGGCGG
Organism: Bacillota bacterium; assembly: GCA_036504675.1. Taxonomy (NCBI): domain Bacteria; kingdom Bacillati; phylum Bacillota; species Bacillota bacterium. The sequence goes on from DASXUT010000035.1 coordinate 61,055, forward strand.
CCTGCGAACGAAGCTTTATCCTGGCCCAGGAGGGCGGACACGCGGTCAAGCTCGATTTCAAGCCCGAATCCCTGACCATCACGGCCAACGCCCCCGAGGTCGGGAATGTCGTCGAGGAGATCCCGGCAGTTTCGACCGGCGAGCCCATCCAGATCGCCTTTAATGTCAAGTACCTCATCGAGAGCCTCCGCAACATCGGCTCCGAGGAGGTCACCTTTCGGATGACCGGGCCGATCAGCCCGTGCATCATGAAGCCCAAGGATCGAGATGACCTGATCTACGTCCTCCTGCCGCTTAGAACGGTCTAGAAGACGGCCGGTCTGACCCGGCCCGGCTCCCAAGCGGTCAAGCGCCGCCTCGACAAGGAGACCTCCTGTGCGCCTGGAACACCTGCTATTGCAGGATTTTAGATCGTTTGACAGACTGGACCTGACCCTAACCGGCCAGGTCAATGTCTTTGTCGGCAACAATGCCGAGGGGAAGACCAACGCCCTCGAAGCGGTCTATCTTCTGGCCACGGGACGCTCCCACCGAGCCGTCCGCGACCGTGATTTGGTCCGCTGGGGGGCGGAGGCCTATCGGGTCAGCGGCCGGTTCACCCGACCGACCGGGGCCCTCCAGGTGGAAATGGCGTTTTCGACCCGCGGCCAAAAGGTCCTCCGGCTGAACGGCGTGCCCAAGCGGCGGCTAAGCGAAATCATCGGGCAGGCACGGGTGGTCCTCTTTGCTCCCGAGGACCTTGAGTTGGTCAAGGGATCCCCGGAGATTCGGCGCCGCTATATCGACCTGCAGTTGGCCCAGGTCTCACCGGCCTATTACCACCACTTGGCGGCCTACCACCGGGTTCTCCAACAGCGCAACCGGCTCTTGAAGAACGGCGCCCAGGCCGACGAGACGGGCCTCGAAGCCTGGGATGACAAGCTTGTCGAGCACGGGGCGGAAGTGATCCGTCGCCGCCGGCTGGCCCTGGCCAGGATCTCCCCCTGGGCCCGAGAGGCCCAGCGCCAGGTATCCGGCGGCGAGGAGGAACTGGCGATAAGTTATCAAAGTTCTCTCTCAGGGGACGCGGGCCAGTCGGGGCGAGACCCGGAGTCCGAGATCGCGGCTGAGGACGAAGTGGGGGCGGAACCTCTGGAGGAGATCGCCCGGGCCTTTCACCGGCGCCTGGAGAGGCTCCGGGTGGCCGAACAGGAGCGCCAGGTGACTCTGGTCGGACCGCACCGGGACGACCTCGGCCTCCGGGTCAACGGGCAGGAAGCCCGCCGCTTCGCCTCTCAGGGTCAGCAGCGGACCGTAGCCCTGGCCCTCAAGCTGGCCGAAGTCGAGCACCTCAAGACCGACGACGGTGACCCGCCCCTCCTTCTCCTCGACGACGTCCTCTCCGAGCTGGACGAGAGAAGGCGCGGCCTCCTCCTGCAGACCGTCGGCCGGGTTCAGACGATTATCACCGGGACCGATCCGGCCCCCCTTAGCGGCCGGCTGGCCGCCGACGTCGCCTTCTACACCGTCGCCAAGGGGGCCATCGTCCCGCACAAGGGCGGTCCTCTGCCGTGAAACCGACTAGAATCGGGGCCATCCTCGAAAAGTCCCTCGAGCGAATGGAGATCCGCGGCGCGGTCCGGGAGAAGATGGCCCTCTTCGAATGGGAGGCGGCCGTCGGGGCCGAGGTGGCCAGGGCGACCCGCCCGGTCCTCGTCCGGGGCGGGGTATTGACCGTCGAGACCGCCAATCCGGCCTGGGCGCAACAGCTCAGCTTGCTAAAGCCGAGGCTGCTCGCGGCAATAAACGCCCGCCTGGGAGAAAGACTAATCAAGGATTTGCGTTTCCGCAGCGGGCAGGGGTTCGAGGGGCCGCCTCCCGGCTGTAAGGACCTGGGGGTCTCCAATTCGGGCGAGGCCGGCTCGGCCGACCAGCATCGGCCGGCCGACGCCGACCCCGACCCGCAGACGGTAGCCGAAATCGACCGATGGGTGTCGGCCATCGGCGACGAGCGACTGCGCCAACGCTGGCGACGCCTTCTCCTCAAGGCGCAGGCCGGTGCGAACCGCTGAGGGACGAAGTCAATCCCCGCTGGGCGGGGGTATTGGAGGGAACGGCAGATGCTCGTGCACATCGGCGGTGAAGTGGTCCTGAGAAGCCGGGAGATCATCGGCGTCTTCGACCTCCAGACAGTCGGCGACGCCCCGATCACCAAGGAGTTTGTCGACCTGGCCCGGACCGAGGCCACCATCGTCGACCTCAGCGATGGGAACGCCAAGTCCCTGGTACTCACGACCGACAAAGTCTACCTGTCGACCGTGTCAATCACGACCATCCGCAAGCGGGCGACGGTCAACCCGGGGACGGATGACCACGAGTGACGGCGAGCGGATGGCCCGGAAGTTGAGGGTCACCGGCCTTTGATGCTATAATTGGCGAGGTACAGCCATCCGGTGATTGGAGGGCCTTGATTGATGCCCGACGACGTGAATAAGAACGGACGGGCTTCAGCCGCCGCCGATGGTCCCAACGAAAACGGGGTCGCGGCGGCTTACGATGCCAGCAAGATTCAAATCCTCGAGGGCCTCGAAGGGGTGCGTCGCCGCCCGGGCATGTACATCGGCAGCACCGGCATCCGTGGCCTGCACCAGCTGCTCTACGAGGTGGTCGACAACAGCGTCGACGAAGCCCTGGCCGGCGTGTGCACCGACATCAGCGTCATCCTCCACAAGGATGGAAGCGTCACCGGTATCGACAACGGTCGGGGGATCCCGGTCGACATCCACCCCAAGACCGGCCGCCCGGCGGTGGAGGTCGCTCTGACCATGCTCCACGCCGGGGCTAAGTTCGGCGGGGCTGGGTACAAGGTCTCGGGCGGTCTCCACGGGGTCGGCGTCTCGGTGACCAACGCCCTATCCGAGTGGCTGGAGATCGAGGTCCACAAGGACGGCGGGGTCTATCGCCAGCGCTATGAGCGGGGCAAACCGGTCACCGAACTGAAGAAGGTCGGCAGCACCGACAGGACCGGGACGAAGATCCACTTCATGCCCGACCCGGAGGTCTTCGAGGCGGGCATCGCCTATGACTACGAAACCATCGCCCAGCGCCTGAGGGAGCTGGCCTTCCTCAACCGCGGGCTGAAGATCACCCTGACCGACGAAAGGACCAGTGAGAGCCGGAGCTTCCAGTACGGCGGCGGGATCGTCTCCTTCGTCGAGCACCTCAACAAGAACAAGAACGTCCTTCACGACAAGCCAATCCACATGGAGGACCGCCGCGAGGGCAGCTCGGTCGAAGTGGCCCTACAGTACAACGACGGCTACGCCGAGAACATTTACTCCTTCGCCAATAACATCCATACCCACGAGGGTGGCTACCACGAGACCGGCTTCAAGACCGCCCTCACCCGGGTGGTCAACGACTACGCCAAGAAGAGCGGCGTCCTGAAAGGCGACGAGACCCTCTCCGGGGAGGACACCCGCGAAGGCCTGACCGCCATCATCAGCGTCAAGCTTCTCAACCCCGAGTTCGAGGGTCAGACCAAGACCAAGCTCGGGAACACCGAGATGCAGGGGCAGGTCAACTCGATCGTTGGTGAAGGCCTGTCGACCTTCTTCGAGGAGAACCCGGGGGTCGCCCGGCGGATCGTCGAAAAGACCGTCAACGCCTCCCGAGCCCGCGAGGCAGCCCGTAAGGCCCGCGAGTTGACCCGCCGGAAGAGCGCCCTGGAGATCACGTCACTGCCAGGCAAGCTCACCGACTGCTCCAGCCGCGACCCGGCTCAGTCTGAGCTGTTCCTAGTCGAGGGGGACTCCGCCGGTGGGTCGGCCAAACAGGGCCGCGACCGCCGGACCCAGGCCATCCTCCCCCTCGGGGGCAAGATCCTCAACGTCGAGAAAGCCCGCCTGGACAAGGCCCTGGCCCACGAGGAGATTGCCACCATCATCACCGCCCTCGGGACCAATATCAAAGAGGAATTCAACCTGGGGAAGGCGAGGTACCACAAGGTCATCCTGATGACCGACGCCGACGTCGACGGCTCACACATCCGGACCCTGCTCTTGACGTTCTTCTATCGTTACATGCATGAGTTGATCGAGGCCGGTTACGTCTACATCGCCCAACCGCCGCTGTTCCTCGTCCGCAAGGCGAAGACCGAGAAGTACGCCTTCAACGAACGGGAACTCGAGAAGGTCATGAAGGAAATCGGGGGGCGTGACGACAACGTCGTCATCCAGCGCTTCAAAGGTCTCGGAGAGATGAACCCCGATCAACTCCGCGACACGACCATGAACCCCGAGACGCGAACCCTCCTCCAGGTGACGATAGACGACGCCATGGCCGCCGACGAGATCTTCACTATCCTGATGGGCGACAAAGTCCAGCCACGTAAGGAGTTCATCGAGGAGCACGCCAAAGAGGTCCAGAACCTCGACACGATCGGATGAGCCGAGAGGAGTCAGATTGATGGCCGACGAGACCGTGGCCCAGAAGATCGTCCAGACCCGTATCGTCGACGAGATGAAGAAGTCCTACATCGATTACGCCATGAGCGTGATCATCGGCCGGGCCCTGCCCGACGTCCGTGACGGCCTCAAGCCCGTCCATCGGCGGATCCTCTACTCCATGTACGACCAGGGGTTCACGGCCGATAAGCCGTACCGTAAGTCGGCCAAGACCGTCGGCGACGTCATCGGTCGCTTCCACCCCCACGGGGACGCCGCCGTCTATGACACCATCGTCCGGCTGGCCCAGGTCTTCTCGATGCGGGACCCCCTCATCGACGGCCACGGCAACTTCGGCTCCGTCGACGGCGACCCGCCGGCGGCCATGCGCTACACCGAGTGCCGCCTATCCCGCCTGGCCGGAGAACTCCTCCGCGACATCGATAAAAAGACGGTCAACTTCTCCCCCAACTTCGACGAGAGCGTCGACGAGCCGGACGTCCTCCCCGCCCGCTTCCCCAACCTGCTGGTCAACGGGTCAGAGGGCATCGCCGTAGGGATGGCCACCAACATCCCCCCGCATAACCTGCGGGAAGTGGTCAATGGCGTGATCATGATGATCGATCAGCCCGACAGCACCACGGCCGACCTGATGACCGTGATCAAGGGGCCCGATTTCCCGACCGGGGCCATGATCATGGGCCGCGACGGGATCAAGTCGGCCTACGAGACCGGCCGCGGGTCGGTCAAGATGCGAGCCCGGGCAGTCATCGAAGAGACCCCCGGCGGGCGGTTCCGGATCGTCGTCAGCGAGATTCCCTACCAGGTCAACAAGGCCCGCCTGATCGAGCAGATCGCCGGCCTGGTCAGGGACGGACGAGTGACCGGCATAAGCGACCTCCGCGACGAGTCCGATCGCGACGGCATGCGGATCGTCGTCGAGCTCAAACGAGACGCCAACGCCAATGTGGTGATGAACCAGCTCTTCAAGTACACCCAGATGGCGGCGACCTTCGGGGTCATCACCCTGGCCCTGGTCGATGGACGGCCGCGGGTCCTCACCCTCCGAGAAGTCATCTATCAATACCTCGAGCACCAGAAAGAGGTCATCATCCGGAGGACCCGCTTCGACCTCGATAAGGCTGAAGCCAGGGCGCATATCCTAGAAGGACTCCGGATCGCCCTGGACAACATCGACCGAGTCGTCGCCCTGATCCGCGCGTCAAAGACGGTCGACATCGCCCGCGAAGGCCTGATGCGGGAGTTCGGGCTCAGCGAGAAGCAGGCCCAGGCCATCCTGGACATGCGGCTGCAGCGGCTGACCGGCCTCGAACGCAACAAGATCGAAGAGGAATACCAGGCCCTCCTCAAGGACATCGAGTACTACCGGGCCGTCCTGGCCAGCGAGCGGATGGTCTACCAGATCATCCGGACCGAGTTGACCGAGATCCGGGACAAGTATGGCGATGACCGGCGGACGAAGATCATGGCCGCCGCCGACGACCTGGAGATCGAGGACCTCATCCCGGTGGAAGACATGGTCATCACCATGACCCACCAGGGTTACATCAAGCGCCTGCCGGCCAGCACCTACCGGAGCCAGCGGAGGGGCGGGCGGGGGATCACCGGGATGGGGACGAAGGAAGAGGACTTCGTCGAACACATCTTCGTCACCACCACCCATCACTACATCGTCTTTTTCACCAACAACGGTCGGGCTTATCGCCTGAAGGTCCACGAGATTCCCGAGGCCGGTCGGACGGCCAAGGGGACCAACATCGTCAACCTGATCCAGGTCACCCCGGGCGAGAAGGTCACGGCGGTCATCCCCGTCCAGGAGTTCCGGCCTGACCTTTACCTGATGTTCGTGACCAAGAATGGGACGGTCAAGAAGACCGGTCTGGAGGAATACGAGAACATCCGCAAGGGCGGACTGATCGCCCTGGGCCTCGAGGCCGGGGACGAGTTGATCGGGGTCAGATCGACCTCGGGCAGCGAGTCGATCATCCTGGTCACCCGGAACGGTCAGTCCATCCAGTTCCCCGAGGAAGAGGTCCGGCCGATGGGCCGCGCCGCCCGGGGCGTCACCGGAATCCACCTCCGCTCCGCGGACGAGGTCGTGGCCATGAACATCGTCCGCGAGGGAGCCGACCTGCTGGTCATCACGACCAAGGGCTTCGGCAAGCGGACGCCCCTGACCGAATACCGCCATCAGAAACGCGGCGGGATGGGGATCAAGACGCTCAAGATCACCTCGCGCATCGGCCGGGTGGCCGGGGCCCAAATGGTCACGGCCGACGACGAGGTCATCCTGGTGACCACCCAGGGGGTCATCATCCGCCTGCAGGTGTCCGGCATCTCCGAGCTGAGCCGGGACACCCAGGGGGTCAAGGTGCAGCAGCTGGAGGCCCGCGACACCCTGGTGGCGGTGGCCCGGGTTCCGGGCAAAGAAGCTGAGCCGGGTGGCGAAGACGAGGGCCGGCGGGGGGTCTGACCCGTGGGTAGCCATCGGGTCCTTGATCACACCGCCGACGTCGGCCTCGAGATCGCCGGGGCGACTCTTGAAGACCTCTTTGAGGAAGCCGCCATCGGACTTTTCGCGCTGATCACGGACGGCCCCGTCTCGCCGACTGGCGAGGTCGGGGTCGCTCTTTCCGCCCCCGACCTCGAGAGCCTACTCGTCCGCTGGCTCAACGAACTCCTCTTCCTTCAGGCCACCGAGGGGTGGCTGCTCTCGGCCTTTCGGGTCGCCATCGGCCGGGCCGGGGAGGCCGGTCTCAGTCTGGAAGCCCGGGCCGTCGGCCGGCGGGGCGGTCCCGGCCGGACCGGTCAGCGGCGCGAGGTCAAGGCGGCGACCTATCACGGCTTGAAGGTCGAGCCGGCCGTGCCGGCCGAGCCTGCCGGGACTCGGGGGGTGCCCGGCGAGGGAGGCCCGTACCGAGCGACGGTGATCTTCGACATCTAAGGCGGTGGGGGCGATGGCGGGGGGTTGGACGGGGCCGCTCGAACCCAGCGGGCCGGGCCGGTGGCGCATCCCAAGGGCCTACAAGAAAGGGATGCGGACCGACGGCCTCATCTTCGCTGATCAGGCCATGCTCGCCGACATCCGCGGGGACCAGGCCCCCGAGCAGGTAGCCAACATGGCCACGTTGCCGGGGATCGTCGGGCCGGCGATGGCCATGCCCGACATCCATTGGGGCTACGGCTTTCCCATCGGTGGGGTGGCGGCCACCGATGCCGCGACCGGGGTCATCTCCCCCGGCGGCGTCGGCTACGACATCAACTGCGGGGTCAGAGTCGTCCGTACCGACCTCAGCGAAGCCGAGGTCCGTCCGAGGCTCAGCCAGCTGATGCAGCGGTTGTTCGCCGATGTTCCCTCGGGGGTCGGTTCCTCGGGGAAGCTCTCGGTCGACCCCACGGAGATGGAGGCGGTCCTGGCCGACGGGGCGGCCTGGGCCGTGGGTCGGGGGCTGGGGCGCCCGGAGGACTTGGACCACTGCGAAGAGCGGGGGGCGATGGCCGTGGCCCGGTCCGGGGCGGTCGGCGCCAGGGCCAAGAAGCGCGGCCGCGACCAGCTCGGAACCCTTGGCTCGGGGAACCACTTCCTCGAGGTCCAGGTGGTCGAGGAGGTTTACCACCCGAACGCGGCTGAGGCCTTCGGCCTTCGGCCCGGGCAGGTCGTCGTGGCCATCCACTCCGGCTCGCGCGGCTTGGGCCATCAGATTTGCACAGACTACCTGGAGGTCATGGCCGGGGCGGTCAAGGAATACGGGATCGACCTGCCGGACCGCCAATTGGCCTGCGCCCCCCTGAGCTCCCCGGCCGGGCAGGACTACTTGGCGGCGATGGCCGCGGCGGCCAACTACGCCTGGGCCAACCGGCAGTGCCTGACCCACTGGGTCCGCCAGGCGCTGGCCAAGGTGCTCCAGGTCCCGGAGGAGCGACTCGGGCTGGAGCTGGTCTACGACGTCGCTCACAACATCGCCAAGATCGAGCGGCACAAGGTCGGTGGGCGCGAGGCGGCCCTCTGCGTTCACCGAAAAGGAGCCACCCGGGCTTTCGGCCCCGGCCATCCCGACCTGCCGGCCGACTACCGCGGGGTGGGCCAGCCGGTGTTGGTCCCTGGGGACATGGGCCGCAACTCCTACATCCTCGTCGGGACCCCGGCGGCCGAAGCCGAGACCTTCGGGTCAGCCTGCCACGGGGCCGGCCGAGCCCTCAGCCGAAGCGCCTCGCAGCGCCAGGTCAGGGCCGACGACCTCCAGCGGGACCTGGCCGAGCGGGGGATCATCGCCCTGGCCGCCAGCCGGGCGACCCTGGCCGAGGAGGCCCCGTCAGCCTACAAGGACGTCAATCAAGTGGTGGCGGCGACGGAGGCGGCCGGCATCGCCAGGCGAGTGGCCAAGCTGCGTCCCCTCGGGGTGATCAAGGGCTGAGGCGCCGGATTCCCGCCGGCCCACTTTAGCTCGGCGAACCGTCCAGCGCCCGAGTGAGAGCTTGTCTTGACCGAAAAGCATGTAGTACAATTAGATTGCACTTTCCCAAGGAATCAGGAGGGACCAGTCGTGGCCAACAATCAACCTGAAGTCACCGGCACCCAGGGCACCTGGCGGGTCAAGGTAGGCCTGGCCCAAATGCTCAAGGGCGGCGTGATCATGGACGTCACCACCCCCGAGCAGGCCAAGATTGCCGAAGAAGCGGGGGCCGTGGCCGTCATGGCCTTGGAACGCGTCCCGGCCGACATCCGGGCGGCCGGTGGCGTGGCCAGGATGGCCGACCCGACGATCATCACCAGGATCATGGATTCGGTCACCATCCCGGTGATGGCCAAAGCCCGCATCGGGCACTTCGTCGAAGCCCAGATCCTTGAGGCCCTGGGGGCCGACTACATCGATGAGAGCGAAGTCCTCACCCCGGCCGACGAGGAACACCATATCAACAAGACCAAATTCAAGGTCCCCTTCGTCTGCGGGGCGCGGAACCTCGGCGAGGCCCTTCGGCGAATCGGCGAGGGCGCGGCGATGGTCCGCACCAAGGGCGAGCCGGGCACGGGCAACGTCGTCGAGGCGGTTCGCCATCTGCGGACGGTCATGGACGAGGTCCGCAAGCTGCAGACGATGGACGAGGACGAGCTCGCGGCCGAGGCCAAGAACCTGGGGGCTCCCGTCGAACTGGTCCGGGAGGTCAAGAGACTGGGGGGCCTGCCGGTGGTCAACTTCTCCGCGGGCGGCATCGCCACTCCGGCCGACGCGGCCCTGATGATGCAGCTCGGGGCGGACGGCATCTTCGTCGGGTCGGGCATCTTCAAGTCGAAGAACCCGACGGCCCGGGCGCGGGCCATCGTCCTGGCGACCACTCACTACAACGACCCGAAGGTCCTGGCCGAAGTGTCCAAGGGCCTTGGCGAAGCCATGCCGGGCCTGGAGATCTCCAAGATCGCCGAGGCCGAAAGGATGCAGACCCGCGGCTGGTGACGGCCGCCGCTTTGGACCGGGGAGAGGAGCATCGTTTTGAGAGTCGGGGTACTGGACCTACAAGGGGACGTTTCCGAACACGTTGAATCCCTCCGTCGCTGCGGCGCCGACACCGCCCGGATCAAGCGAATCGAGCAGCTCGATGGCCTGGACGGGTTGATCATCCCCGGCGGCGAAAGCACGGCCATCGGCAAGTTAATGGTCAAATACGGCTTCATGACCGCCATCCCGGAGCAGGTCCGGCGGGGGATGGGAGTCTATGGGACCTGCGCGGGGTTGATCCTGGAGGCCACTGAGATCGAGGGGTCTGACCAACCCCGCCTGGGACTCCTGGACATGGTGGCCAAGCGGAACGCCTTCGGCCGCCAGGTAGCCAGTTTCGAAGCCGACCTGGAGATCCCGGCCCTCGGGCCCGAGCCGTTCCGGGCCGTCTTCATCCGGGCTCCCTACATCGGCGAGGTCCACCGCGGGGTTGAGGAACTGGCCAGCGTCGGGGATAAGATAGTCATGGCTGCCGGCGGCAAGCATCTCGTGACCGCCTTCCACCCTGAACTGACCGACGACCCGAGGGTCCACCGGTACTTCCTGGAGCGACTGGGGCGGGCCTAACCGGGGACAGACGACTTTGCGCCGGAGCCAGGTGGCTCCGGCGTCTTCATTCGGTCGAGGAGGCATTGAGGCGATGGACTATCTCATCCGCGCGGCCGATGAAGCCGGCACCATCCGGGCCTTTGCCGCGGTGACCACCGACCTGGCGGGCGAGGCTGCCCGCCGGCACGGCACGCTGCCGACCGCCACCGCCGCGCTGGGCCGGTGCCTGACCGCGGCGGCCATGCTCGGCGCCAACCTCAAGGGGCGCGGAACGGTGACCATCAGGGTCATCGGCGACGGCCCCCTTGGGGGAATCGTCGCCGCCGGCGACTCGGCCGGCAACGTCCGCGGGTACATCAAGAACCCCGAGGTCCACCTGCCCTCGCTGAGGGCGGGAAAATTGGACGTGGGCGGCGCCGTCGGCCGGTCGGGGCATCTCTATGTCACCACCGACCTGGGCCTCAAAGAACCGTACACGGGCAGCGCCCGACTGGTCTCCGGCGAGATCGCCGAGGACCTGGCCAACTACTTCCAGGCGTCCGAACAGAGCCCATCGGCCGTGGCCCTGGGGGTCCTGGTCGGTACCGACGGCGCCGTCCTCGCCTCCGGCGGTCTCCTCATCCAGGCCCTACCCGGTGCCGGCGCTGACGATGTCTCCCGGCTCGAGGCCAACCTGGCCCAGTTCGAGCAAGTCAGCCGGCAGGTCGTTGCCGGGCGGTCGGCCGAGGACCTTCTCGCCCAGGGACTGGCCGGGCTCTCCTACCGCGTCCTCGACCGAATGGAGTTGCACTTCAGCTGCCCGTGCAACCGGGAAAAGGCCGGCGGGCTCCTGGTCTCGCTCGGTCGCGAGGAACTGACCGAACTGGCCGCCAGCGACGAGCCCATCGAGATGCGCTGCCACTTCTGCAGCCAGATTTACCGTTTCAGCCCGGAGGAGGTCCGGCAGCTGACGGCCGCGGCGGTCGACCGGCCCGGCGACCCGCCCCGACCGGTGAGCTAAAAGCCGACGACCTGAAGGGTTCGTCCGGCCCGACCGAGAATTCGTGGCCCGGCGAAGGTCTCGGGCAGAGCAGAGACTATCAAGACGGGCGGCTCTCACCAGCCGCCGAAAGAGAGGTCGTCGCGTCATGGCTAAAGCCGAAGCACGGGCGGAAATCGGCATCTTCGGAGGTTCGGGTTTCTACAAGTTCCTCGACAAGGTCACCGAGGTCTGGGTGGAGACTCCCTACGGACCGCCCGCTGACCTCATCGCCCTGGCCGAAGTTGAAGGGAGAAAAGTGGCTTTCCTCCCGCGGCACGGCAAGGACCACCGTTTCCCCCCGCACAAGGTCCCTTACCGGGCGAACCTGTGGGCGATGAAGGAACTCGGGGTCACCCGGCTCATCGGGCCCTGCGCGGCCGGAAGCCTTCAACCGGATTACCGACCGGGCGACTTCGTCGTCTCCGACCAGTTCGTCGACCGCACGTGGGGCCGCCCCGACACCTTCTACGACGGCCCCCTGACGACCCACGTCAGCGCGGCCGACCCGTATTGCCCGGTCCTCCGTCAGGTGGCCATCGACCAGGCCAAGGCCCTCGGCCTGCCCCTCCACGACCATGGTACGGTCGTCGTCATCCAGGGCCCGCGATTCTCGACCCGAGCGGAAAGCCGATGGTTCTCCAAGATGGGCTGGGAGGTCATCAACATGACCCAGTACCCGGAGGGTATCCTGGCCCGGGAACTGGACCTGTGCTATGTCAACATCGCCCTGATCACCGACTATGACGCCGGGCTCGAGGGCCGGCCGGACATCCAGCCGGTCAGCCACGACGAGGTCATCCGGGTGTTCGAGGCGAACAACGACAGACTGCGGCAACTGCTCTTCAAGATGATTCCGGCGATCCCGCCGGGGCGTGACTGCGCCTGCCCGACGACCTTGGCCCACAGCCGGATCTAACGGCGGGGCCAGAACCCCAAGGCGGGGCCAGAACCCCGAAGAGGTGGAGGATGGAGACAGTCCGACCGGTCGAGTACACTAACGGACGCCTTTGCCTGATCGACCAGAGACGCCTGCCGGCCGAGTTGGTCCGGCGCGAATGCCCGACATACGAGGACGTGGCTGAGGCCATCGAGGACATGACCGTCCGCGGGGCCCCGGCCATCGGCATCACCGCCGCCTATGGCCTGGCCATCGGGGCCTACGCCCTGGCCACCGGGGCCAGCTTCGGCCGACCGGGAGTACCCGGTGGCGGGACCGGGGCCGAGGCCACTGAGCTGTACCTGGCGTCCCTGGAGGGCATCGCCGAGCGCTTCAAGCGGACCAGGCCGACGGCGGTCAACCTGTTCTGGGCCATCCACCGCCTGATGAAGGTGGCCGAGGCCCAGGCCTCGCGAGGCCCCATCGGCATCAGCGTGGCCCTCCTGGAAGAGGCCAAAGCCATCGCCGACGAGGACGTGGCGGCCAACCATCGGATGGGGGACCATGGACGTGACCTCATTCCGGGCGGGGCGACCGTCCTCACCCACTGCAACGCCGGCGCCCTGGCCACCGGCGGCTTCGGGACCGCCCTCGGCGTCATCCGGGCGGCCGTCGCCCAGGGCAAGAAGATCGAGGTCCTGGCCGACGAGACCCGCCCGCTCTTCCAGGGGGCTCGCCTGACCGCCTGGGAACTGGCTCAAGACGGTATCCCGGTGACCGTCATTACCGACAACATGTCGGGTTACATGATGCAAAAGAAGCGGGTCGACGTCTGCATCGTCGGGGCCGACCGGATCGCCCGGAACGGCGACACGGCCAACAAGATCGGCACCTACAGCCTGGCCGTCCTGGCTCAGGCCCACGGGCTCCCATTCTACGTCGCTGCTCCGGCCTCAACCATCGACATGGGTCTGGCCGACGGCTCCGGCATCGTCATTGAGGAGCGAAAAGCGGAGGAGGTGACGACTATCGGCGGGACGATCGTCGCCCCGCCCGGGGTCAAGGTGGCCAACCCGGCTTTCGATGTCACCCCGGCCCGGCTGATCACGGCGATCATCACCGACCGCGGGGTGGTCCGACAGCCGCTGGCCGACAACCTCGAAGCCCTCTTCGGGAAAGGCGCGGAAGGGGCGAGGTAGCCGGGCGGGGTCAAGCCAACGCCGAGTCGTCCGAGACGCAACCTGGTAGATGGGGCGGCAGGCAATCTGCCAACATTTGGCCGAGCGGTTGGAAACGCCCGTCCCATCGAGCTCGGCGGCAGGCAGTGTAAAGTTTAGGTAGGTGAGTCCGGGGTCCATAAAGAATGAGAGACCCTGAGTAGTTGTCTTGTGGGCAACTGCTACTCCCCTTGTAAGAGAAGGGTGGGTCTCTCGTGGTGGATGTTCGTCATGTGGTGGCGGCAGTCCTGTTCTTGGTGAAGGGGATTATTGGTCTTTTCGGTGATGCCCGGGACTTCGGGAGCCTTGAGGAGCGGGTCCATCAGCTGGTGCAGGAGGCCAGCCGGATGGTGTTTGTCTGGGTCCTGGAGGAGCTGGACGAGAAGCTCTGCCGGGAGCGGGACAAGGCCGCTCTTGAGCTGATCCACCTGAACGGACGGACCATGGACTCGTCGTTCGGTGAGTTCACGGTCAAGCGGCGGCTCTACAGGGACCGGCGGACCGAGGGATACCGGTTCCTCTTGGACGAGGCCTTAGGGTGGGGGCCCAGACAGCGGCTGACACCGAGGCTCGAGGCTATGGCGCTGGAGCTCGGGACGGAGATGCCGTTTAGGCGGGCGGCCAAGGTCCTCGACTTTCTGGCCCCGGGCGTCAGCGCAATGACGGTCTGGAACGAAGTCCAGAAGGCCGGCGAGAAAGCCGCGAGAGAGGCCAAGGAACGACGGGAAGCGGTCTTCGTGAAAGGGCGGGTACCCCGGGGTAGCCGCCAAGCGAATAAGCTGGGGCTTGAAGGCGACGGCTTGATGGTTCGCGCGCAACGCTCGAAGAAGCGGCATAGCGAAGTCAAGCTTGTGGTCGCATACGAGGGGAAGACAGCAGGCCGTAGGCGGTCCCTGGAGAACAAGAGAACCGTCGCCGGGTTGGTTGGTGGCAGGGAGATCTGGGAAGAAGCCGCGGCGGACTTTGGCGCGGTCTGGGATCTCAGCCAAGTCGACACCGTCAGGGTGGGCGGGGATGGCGCCCCGTGGATTCGGGAAGGGGCAGAGATGTTCAACGGTGAGTACCACCTCGATCCGTTCCACCTCCGCAAGCACCTGACGGAGGCCCTGGCCTCCGATGGCGTGGCCTACACAGCGGTTAGCGAGGCCATGGGACGGCTGGACAGGGCGGAAACGATGGACCACCTGAACCTGGCCGCGAAAAGGGCTCGGGGGGCCGCCAGGCGGCGGATCTTGGACCTCAAGGGTTATCTGACGGCCAACTGGGACGGCCTCAGAAAGCTGCCCGAGGAAGACCGCCTGGGGGCGATTGAAGGGCAAGTCAGGCACACCATCTCCAGGCGGATGAAGAGGATCGGGGCCCGGTGGACGGAGCAGGGAGCGGACCACATGGCCAAGCTCCTGGCCGCCAAGAGCAACGGCGAGCTCCTACGCTATCTTGAACCGCGGCCGGCCGCCGTGGCAACGGACTCACTCACCGAGGGGGAGTTGAAGCTGGCCACAGCCCGACCGGAGGATGTCGAGGCCTGGCTGCAAGCCAAGGTGCCCGCCCTCACCGGCCCGTTTGCCGGCACTCCATGGATAAAACACGTGCTCAGAGAGATCGCTTCGACACAGCGGGTCGCCTAAACAAAAGCAAAAACAAGGGGACCTCACCTACTAAGCCTTGACACGGCCTC